>JAQSDS010000391.1 GCA_029946045.1 Rhodoferax sp. | reverse complement strand
CGACGTGCGGCTGGTTGACACGCCCCGCCAACCGGCGCTGGTGCTGGTTGACAGCCGGCTGGAAACACCATTGGACGCCGCGCTTTTTATGGCGGGTCGCACGCTCCTCATTTACGCCGCCGTGCCCGATGCCGACAAACAGGCGGCGCTGGCAGCACGCGGCGCCACGGTGGTGCTGCTGCCGGGTCCCAACGACAAGGTCGATCTGGCCGCCATGCTGCGCGACCTGGCGCACCGTGAAATCAACGAGCTGCATGTAGAGGCCGGCGAAAAGCTCAACGGCTCGCTGATTCGCGAAGGCTTGGTCGATGAATTTGTGGTTTATCTGGCCCCCAAACTGATCGGTCAGGGTCGTGGCATGGCACACTTTGGCCCGCTGCAGGATCTGGCCCAAGCCGTGCCACTGGAATTCAAGTCCACCGCCATGCTGGGGCCCGACCTGCGGGTGGTCGCCCGCGTGTGCGGCCGCGACGTTTTTTAAACACCAGGGCCATCGCCCTGCCCAACCGATCAAAGAAATATGTTCACAGGCATCATCACCGGCATCGGCCACATCAGCGCCGTGCACCCCCTGGGCGACACCGCTACCCACGGCAAGCGCCTGACGATCACCTGCCCGCCGGGCTACCTCGACGACGTCGGCCTGGGCGACAGCATCGCGCTCAACGGCGCCTGCATGACAGTGACCACATTCGATGCGGCCCAAAACCAGTTCACCATTGACATCTCGGCCGAGTCGCTCGACAAGACTGCCGGGCTGGACCAACTGGGCGCCGTCAACCTGGAAAAAGCCCTGCGCTCGCACGACCGCCTGGGTGGACACATTGTCTCGGGCCATGTCGACGGCATGGGTCAGGTCACTTACTTTGCTGAAATTGGCGAAAGCTGGCAATTGCGCGTGATGGCGCCCACCGCGCTGGCCAAGTATCTGGCCTACAAGGGCTCGATCACCATCAACGGCGTCAGCCTGACCGTCAACCAGATTCAGGACAGCCCGCAAGGCTGCGAGATGTCGATCAACCTGATTCCCCACACCGTGCAAAACACAGCGTTGGGCACGCTCAAGGTCGGCTCACGCGTCAACCTGGAAATTGACCTGATCGCGCGGTATGTGGAACGCATGCTGAAACCCTGAACCCATGGCCTGAAGATTCGGCCAACGCATGCAAACGGCCCCGAAGGGCCGTTTTGCATGGTGGCGTGAGCCAGCTTAAGTGCGGGGCTCGCCCTGTTCGTTGACCGTTACCGTGGGGCCGGGCGGCGTCGTCATTTGCGTGCGATGTTCCTGACCCCGAAAGTTGTAGCTGACATCCCAATACTGGGCCTGGGCCCGGTTCGGGGTGTTTTCACAACGCTGCACATCCTGCGTTACCCCGTCAGTGCGACCGACGTTGGAACCTATCGCGGCCCCGGCGATCAGGCCCCCGACGGTGGCCAGGTCCTTACCGGTTCCACCACCCACCTGATGACCCAGAATGCCGCCAATGAGAGCACCTGCAATCGCACCGGGAATATTGGCATTGCCTTGCGTCTGGGCGACTTGTCCGGGCTCAACCCAGCAGCGTTGTTCAGGGGTGCCGACCACCGCCCGCACGGACGTCACGTTGGCTTCGTAAAGCCGCTCGTTGTTGCGCCGACGGAAGTCGGGGGCAGCAACCGACTGGGACCCATAGGCTTGCGCACCATGGTTCGCGCCAGAGCTCACAGCACGTACCGAAGACACACGGTCGTTCAAGCCCATGTCCGTCATCGATGGATACTGCCCCGGACGCAAAACAACGCAGCGTCCGCTATAACGAACGTTGTCACACAGCTCCCAGGGGTTGCCAGTCACCACCACCGAGGAGGCGCGATCATTGAAGTTGTTTTGGACAAAATTGTCGATCGACTGCACCGTGGTGAATGACCGGCCCGTAAAACTGGCGCCCTCGTAGAAAGTGACCTGTCCGGATGCGGCAGCGGGCGCATAACGGTCTTCATCCGCGCGTGCTTCCCTGCTCGCCAGCCGCACCGACGACACACGGTCGTTCAAGCCCATCGCCGTCATTGAAGGGTACTGGCCCGGGCGCAAGACGACACAACGACCTCTGAACTGGTTGTTTTCACAAAGCTCCCAAGGCCCACCCGCCACGACCACCGAGGAGGCGCGGTCATTAAACTGGTTGCGGGAGAAATTCTTGACCTGCTCTTGCGTAAAGAAAGAACGACCGGTGAAACCTTCGTTTTCATAGAAGGTGATCTGTGGCGTCACCGGAGCAGGTGCCGTGTTACGCGCAGCTCGCACCGACGACACACGGTCATTCAAGCCCATCGCGGCCAGGGAAGGATATTGGCCCGGCTGCAAGACAACACAGCGGCCACCGAACTGGGCGCTTTCGCAAGCCTCCCAGCTTTCACGGGCCACCACGACTGACGAGGCCCGGTCATTAAAGCCGAAACGTTCAAAATTGCCAACCTGTCTATCCGTGGTGAATGACCGGCCGCGAAAGTTGTCCTGTTCGAAAAAGGTGACCTGTGCCATCGCCTGGCTGGCGACCGCGACAGCGGCCAGCGCCAATGCGTTTCTCAAATGGGTGTTCATTGTTGGTTTCTCCAGAAAGTTGTAAACATCTGCCAAGCTGCAGCTTGCCTGTCCTGCCACCAGGGGATTCAAGTGACACAGGCTGGACTATGTCGGGCCTTGACCGCTGGGTCTGTGCGTTGGCACACGGTCTGGGTTTGAGCCGGCCAGTGTGAAATCCAAACACGTCCGAGTTATTTTTTCTATGTCTGCGAGCGCACAGATGCATCAACAAAGTCATCCTAAGCTGATGCCAACGGTGGAGAGAACCGTCCTGTTTGGCACAACTATTCGCGCTGACCTCAAGTCTGACGACAGCAAGAAATCCCGAGTGTTGAACACCTTGTGAAAAAATTATTGGAGTAAAAATGTCTAAGTTTTCCACATCCTTTCTAGCGGCCTCACTCATGCTGGCGTTTGCCAGCATCGCAACAGCTCAGACAGTTGTTGATGTCGATGCAGCCAAGGCCCTGTTCAAGGACAACGATTGCACCAAGTGCCATGCGGTTGACAAAACCAAAAAAGGCCCATCATTGAAAAAAATTGCGGCCAGTCAAAAGACAGATGGTCAGGAGAAGATCATCAAGAACATCACCACCGGTCCCAAAATTCAGTTTGAAGACGGCACCGTGGAAAAACACAAAGTCATCAACACCAAGGACCCCAAGGAGTTGAAGAATCTGGCGGACTGGATTCTTTCTCAGTAGCAGACCGGGTGACAGCGCCGTGCTGAGCGGCGCACCCTGACTTTTACCGGCCTGCTGGAGGCTGGCCTGTGGCAAAACGGCGGTCCTATCTGCTACGCTCCCAGTCATGCCAAATCAAGCCACCGCCTCAGCCATGTCGCCCGCTGTGATCGTCCTGCTGCTGTCGCTTTTGCTCGGCCTGCAGCCCATCACGACCGACCTGTATTTACCCGCCCTGCCAGTGCTCACCGCCGGCTTTGCCGCGCCCATGCCACAGGCGCAGTTGACGTTGACGGCGCTGCTGCTGGCCTTTGGTGTGTCGCAGCTGGTGTGGGGGCCCTTGTCTGACCGGTTCGGACGGCGACCCATTTTGCTGATTGGCCTAAGCGCATACGTGCTGGCTGCTATCGGCAGCACGCTGGCGCCCAGCATGACTGCCCTGATTGTGTGGCGCACAGTGCAAGGTGCTGCCATGGGCGCAGCGGTGATGTGCGCCCGTGCCATCGTGCGCGACCTGTACAACCCGGTGCAGGGTGCGCGGGTCATGAGCAAGGGCTTGAGCGGCCTGGGCGTGATTGCATTTTTAAGCGCTCCCGTTGGTGGGCTGCTGACCGAAGCCTTTAACTGGCGTTTTGCCCTGCTGGCATTGGCCGTTTTTGGTGCTGCCAGCCTGGGCATGATCGTCTGGCGCTTTGAAGAAAGCCTGCAGAGAAAAAATCTGGCAGCGCTGCAGGCCAACACACTGCTCGCCACCTGGAAAAGTATTGCGCGTCACCCTACTTTCCTGGCGTTTTCGGCGCTGTCAGCAGCGTCTTATGGTGGCCTTTTCACTTTTTTGGCAAGCTCGTCGTTTGTCTTCATGAACGTGTTGGGGCTGAGCAAAACGCATTACGGTGCGCTCATGGCGCTGAACTCGCTGGCCTACATTGGCGGTACCTTTTTGTGCCGCCACTGGCTGCCCCGCTTTGGCGTGCGTCGCACCCTCCAATGGGCCGGGGCACTGTCGCTTGGCGGTGGCACCATGATGGCCGCGCTCAGCCTGGCTGGCCTGCAAAACGTCTGGGCCATCATGCTGCCGCAGTTGCTGTTTGTCGTGGGTCACGGCATCCATCAACCCTGTGGCCAAAGCGGCGCGGTGGGGCCGTTTCCACATGCGGCCGGTGCGGCATCGGCGCTGAACGGCTTCCTGATGATGCTGGCGGCGTTTGCCACGGGCAGCTGGCTTGGCGGTCACATGAACGGCACCGTGCTGCCGCTCACCCTGGGTGTGTGGTTCTGGAGCGCCCTGATTGCGCTGAGCGCCTGGACCCTGGTGCAAAAATACGGAGAACCCAAATAATGGGGGTCAGATTCCAATTAAATGTTGCCCTGCCACGCTATCTGGCGCTGGTGGGTCCCACCGCGTCCGGCAAAACAGCGGCCGCACTGGCGATTGCGCAACATTGGCCCGTGGAGATCATCAGTGTCGATTCCGCCTTGGTGTACCGCGGCATGGACATTGGCACCGCCAAACCCACGGCCGCCGAACTGGCTTGGGTGCCACATCACCTGATCAACATCCGCGACCCCTTGCAGGCCTACAGTGCGGCTGAATTCGTGACTGACGCAAAGCAGTTGATGGCCGACATCACGGCGCGCGGCAAATTGCCCCTGCTGGTGGGTGGCACCATGCTGTATTTCAAGGCGCTGCGCGACGGACTCGACGACATGCCGCGCGCCGACCCCGCCATCCGGGAAGCCATTGCGCTGGAGGCAGCGCACAAAGGCTGGCCCGCGCTGCACGCCGAGCTGGCGCAAGTCGACCAGGTGACCGCCGCTCGGCTGGCACCGGCAGATTCGCAACGCATCTCGCGGGCCCTGGAGGTGTTTCGCAGCAGCGGGCGGCCGCTGTCGTCATTTCAAACCAGAAATTCTGACGCCCAAGAGGCGCCCCTTGATGATCCGAACAGCTTGCTTATGTCACTGGAGCCGCTAGATCGCGCCTGGCTGCACCAGCGCATTGCCCAGCGCTTTGATGCCATGCTGGCGAACGGTTTTCTGGACGAGGTCAGGGCCCTGCGCGCGCGCGGCGACCTGCATCCTGATTTGCCGTCCATGCGCTGTGTCGGCTACCGCCAGGCCTGGGAAGCCCTGGACGGTCAGTGGCCCATGAGCGAACTGCGCGACAAGGGCATGGCAGCCACGCGCCAGCTCGCCAAGCGCCAGATCACCTGGCTGCGCTCCATGCCGCAGCGCCAGGTGGTGGCGTGTGATGCACCCGATGCGTTGGCGCAGGTGCTGGCGCGGGTGATTGACTTTTGCCAACAGGCATCTGGTTAGCAAACTGTCAGCCATTCCACGGGTGCGATTCAAACTGATGTGGCATCCTGAAAAAATCAAGACCTTACGTCAAACCCGGCGCGGCGCATTCAACCCGGCCCGGCGATTGGGCCATGCGCATGCGGTTTTGGGGTGAAAACACACGCGAAATTGAAGCGGCTGTGTGCAAGCGCTCGTCGGCGCGCGCCTTTCACCCCAAAGCCCGGTCACATAACCCAATCACCGTACCTGAAGCTGTCGAAGTCAAAATTCCCCCTGCCAGCGTACCCAACCGCTCGCAAAATCAGTCGGGTGATACGTTTTGCGGAGGTCAAGGAGGAGGCCGAAGGCCGGGGGACACGCAGCAAAGCGTATCGCCCGGCTGATTCGCCCATCACCGTGTTATCTGCCTCGATCCGATAGACCCACCTGAGTGCTTCGGAAAAGAATAATTCTTCTGAAGCACTCACTTTGAATCGCACCTCAATTCCTCCGACTTCATGTGATTTGATGTATAAACACGTATCAACGTTTTACAGGAGTTCGCCATGCCCACCACTGTGACCGCAGAGCAAACCATTCAGGAATGGGGCAACGGCCTGGCGGTGCGCATCACCGCACCCGTGGCCAAAGCAGCCCACTTTGCACTGGGTCTACAGATTCGGGTCGAAGTGGTCGAGGGCGGTGTGTTGCTGCGCCCGGTTGGTGAGCCCAAACTCACCTTGGCGCAAAAACTCAAGGCCTTTGACCCCGCAGTTCACGGTGGCGAAGCCATGGCCAGCGGGCGTGTCGGCGCTGAGGTGTTCTGATGCCGGGCACCAAATTTTGGGTGCCCGACCGGCGTGACATGATCTGGATCGACTTCAACCCGCCAATCGGCTCCGAGATGAAAGACGAACACCCGATGCTGGTGCTCTCCCCCAAGGCCTTCAACGAGCGCACCGGCATGGTCATTGGCTTGCCCATGACGCATGCGCCATCCAACGAAACCAACCCCTTTGCGGTCAAGCTCACCACAGCCAAAGGAGAAATAGCTTATGTGCTGACACATCAGCCCAAGTCATTCGACTGGCGCAAGCGCGGTGCCCGGCCCCACCCATGGAAACAAGTTCCCTCCCCACTGTTTGAGTCCGCCTGCGAATCGCTCAATGGCATTATTTCCATTGCTTGATGCTGAATCCATTACCCTCCCCATGACCCTAATCATTCAGAACCTCAGCAAACGCTACGGCCAGACCCCCGTCTTCAGCCAGGTCTCGCTGCGCGTGGCCCCGGGCGAATTTGTTGCCATCGTGGGTGAGTCGGGCGTGGGCAAATCCACGCTGCTCAACTGCATGGCGGGTCTGGACAGCTGGGACAGCGGCACCGTGGTGCTGGACGGACAAGACCTGGGCACCCTCAACGACGAGCAACTGGCGCGCCTGCGCCGCGAGAAAACCGGTTTTGTGTTTCAGGCCTTTCACGTGCTGCCGCACCTGAGCGTGGCGCAAAACGTGGCCCTGCCCTTGATGCTGCTCGGCCAGCATGACGACGCGCGTGTTCAGGCCATGCTCGATGCCGTGGGACTGACGGGTTTGGGCGAGCGCCTGCCGCAGCAACTCAGCGGCGGCCAGTTGCAGCGCGTGGCCATTGCCCGTGCGCTGGTGCACCGCCCGATGCTGTTGCTGGCCGACGAGCCCACCGGCAACCTCGACCCCAGCACCGCTGCCCGCGTCATGGAAGCGCTGGTCGAGCAAACCCGCCAGAACGGTGCCGCCATGGTGCTGGTGACGCATTCAGTCGCCGCTGCCAAACGCGCCGACCGGGTGTTGACGCTGACGGCCACCGGGCTGGTCAACTACGTCAACGCCACCGACGCGCACGTGGCCACAAGCACCAAGACCTGAGACCGATCTGTATGCAGGTTCTGCTTGATTTTTGTGATCCGCGCGGCCAGCAGGCTGCCTTGCGCTGCGCTTTCGACCAGCCGGAGCAGATCCTGGTGGCACACACGCCCGAGCAGGTCAAGCCGCTGCTGGAAGCCGTCGATGCCTTGTCCAGACAAGGCTTCTGGTGTGTGGGTTATCTACGCTATGAGGCCGCACCCGCATTTGATGCCGCACTCAAAGTGCAGGACCCTGACGGTCCGCTGGCCTGGTTCGGCGTCTATGCCCAGGCCTTGCCTTGGCCCGCTGAATCAGTGGATGACGATGACGCCACCCGCGTGCAGTGGCAAAACGGACTGAGTCGTGCAGATTTTGATGCGGCCATGGCGCGCATGCACCAGGCCATTGCGGCAGGTGATTTGTACCAGGTCAACTACACCGCGCCGCTGCACGGCGCGTTTTCTGGCGAGCCACAAACACTGTTCAAGCGCCTGCAGCGGGCCCAGCCCCAGGGCTACGCGGCTTTTATCGACAGCGGCTTCGAGCAGGTGCTATCGGTTTCGCCCGAGCTGTTTTTTGACTGGCAGGACGACCGGTTGCTGACGCGCCCGATGAAAGGCACCGCGCCGCGTGGCAACAGCGCCGAGGAGGATGCCATTTTGGCCGCCGCGCTGGTGGCCTCGCCCAAGGAGCGTGCTGAGAACGTGATGATTGTCGATTTGCTGCGCAACGACGTGTCGCGCGTGGCGCAGCCGAACAGCGTCAAGGTGCCGCATCTTTTTACCGTGCAAACGCTGCCCACGGTGCTGCAAATGGTGTCGGACGTGACCGCCGTCACCCGGCCTGGCATCCGCCTGTGCGACATCTTCAGTGCACTGTTTCCGTGCGGTTCGGTCACCGGCGCACCCAAGGTGCAGGCCATGCGCATGATCGAGTCGCTGGAGCCGCAAGCGCGCGGCATCTATTGCGGCACCATCGGCGTGGTGCGCCCTGGTGGCCACGCCAGCTTCAACGTGGCGATTCGCACCGTCACGCTGCGCGACGCACTCGCCACCTGCGGCATCGGCAGCGGCATCACGGCGGACGCCACGGCCGAGGCCGAATGGCAGGAATGGCGCATCAAGCGCGGCTTTTTGGAGCGCGCCAGCGAGTCGTTCAAGCTGCTGGAAACACTGCGCCTGGAAAACGGGGTTTTTCATCATTTGGAGGCCCACCTGGCCCGCCTGCGAAGGGCGGCAGCACACTTCGGGTTTCCATTTGGTGAGGCGGTCATTGCGAAAGCATTGAAGCAATCGATGGCCCCTGAATTCATGGATTGCCACGTCGCTGGAGCGACTTTCCATGAACACCTACCGTCTTTGCGAGTCTCGTCAGTTTTGTGGGAGCGGCGCCCTCGCCGCGATTGCCCCCAGGACATCCTTCGGCCCGAGGGCGGGCCTCCCACAAAGGCAGGGCCTCGCGATGACGGGGATTTTGTTCCTGGTCTATGTGCGGTTTTGATGCCGGAACTGGAAACTCGCAATGACGTCGCTGCCTGGCGGGTGCGCCTGCTGTTGGATACCACGGGCCAGGCGCAGGCCCAGGCCTTTGCGCTGCCGCCCTCGCCTTTGCCGGTCACGCTGCAGCTGGCCAATCGGCCCTTTGCCGAGGCCCACAGCGAGTTCACCCGCTTCAAAACCACGCACCGTGCGCACTACGATGCCTTTGCTCCCACCGACCCGGCCGTGTTCGACACCCTGCTCTACAACGAAGCTGGTGAGCTGACCGAATGCACCCGCGGCAACATCGCACTGCTGCTTGACGGCCGTTGGGTGACACCTCCGCTGCGCTGCGGCTTGCTCGACGGCATCGGGCGGGAAATGGCGCTGAAACAAGGCCGCGTGGTGGAAGCCGTGGTGCGGGTTGACGACCTACTACGGGTGCAGGCATTTGCCTTTGTCAACAGTTTGCGCGGCTGGCTGCCAGCGCGGCTGCTGGCAGGTCCTACCAGACCAGGCCTGTAAACCGGAAGACACTGCGCCCCCATGCTTGACCTGCTCAAAACCTTCTCCTGGCAAGAACTCAAACACCACCCCTGGCGCAATGCGGCGGCCGTGGTGGCGGTGATGCTGGGTGTGGCGTTAGCGTTCTCAGTCCATTTGATCAACGCCAGCGCACTCGATGAGTTCTCGCAGGCTGCGCGTTCGGTGGGCGGTCAGCCCGACCTGGAAGTGCGCGGCGTGCAAGGCCAGTTTGACGAGGCCTTGTTTTCCCGCATCGCCAAATTGCCGCAGGTGGCGCTGGCCTCACCCGTGCTCGAAGTCGGCACCTACGCCCTCACACCCGAGGGCAAGCGCAGCTTGCAGGTGATCGGTGTCGATGCCTTGGTGGTGGCCTTTGTGGCCCCCGACCTGATGCCGCAGCCCACCCGCCAGGGCGACCAGAACGCACCCGACCGCTTTGCGTTGTTTGCGCCGGGTCAGGCCTTTTTGAACCCGGCGGCGCAAGCTTTGGCAGGCTCAACTCTGCAATTGCAAAGCGGCCTGGACCCGGTGACGGTGACCGTGGCGGGCCGTGTTCGCGCCAGCGGCCGGGCGCTGGCGGTGATGGACATTGGTGCGGCTCAGGAACTGTTTGGCAAGCAAGGTCAGCTCAGCCGCATCGATCTGCGCCTGAAGGCTGGGGTCAATCGCGACGACTTTGTCCGTGGCCTGGCAAGCGCGCCCGACTGGCCCGCCAACCTGACTTTGAGCGTGCCGGGTGACGCGCAATCGCAAATCAACAAGCTCTCGCGCGCCTACCGGGTCAACCTGACCGTGCTGGCCTTGATTGCCCTGTTCACCGGCGCATTTCTGGTGTTTTCGGTGTTGTCCTTGAGCGTGGCCAAACGGGCGCAACAGTTTGCCCTGCTCGGCGTGCTGGGCCTGAGCGGCCGCAAACGCCTGAGCCTGGTGCTGTGGGAGTCATTGTTTCTGGGTCTGCTCGGCAGCGCCGCCGGCATTGCCCTGGGCACAACGCTGGCCGCACTGGCTCTGAAGGTGCTGGGCGGCGACCTGGGTGGCGGCTTTTTTGCCGGCACCGCGCCCCGGCTACAGTTCAGCGGCTGGGCCGCCCTGCTTTACGGCGCCATGGGAGTGGCCGCCGCGCTGCTGGGTGGTTGGTGGCCAGCCCGGGCGGCGCAAGACCTGCCGCCGGCGCAAACACTCAAAGGTCTAGGCGGCACATGGGCGAGCCCGCACAGCCATTGGCTCAGCCTGCTGCTGATCTTGCTGGGTGCCACACTGACCCAGGCGCCGGCTGTTTGGGGCATTCCGGTGGCGGCCTACCTGTCGGTGGCCTTGCTGCTGGTGGGCGGTATCACCGCCCTGCCCTGGCTGATTGGCCTGCTACTGGATCGCATCGTGCCGCTGGTGGCGCACCAGACCCTGCCACTGCTGGCGGTAGCGCGCGCCCGGCACCAGCGCGAAACGGCGGCGGTAGCAGTCAGTGGCGTGGTGGCTTCGCTGAGTCTGGCAGTCGCTCTCACTGTGATGGTGGCAAGCTTTCGGGAGTCGGTCACGCAGTGGCTCGACCAGGTGCTGCCGGCGGACTTGTACGTACGCAGTTCTGCCAATCTGGCGGCCAGCGACACGGTGTATTTCAGCCCGGAATATGTCCAGGCGGCGGCCGCGCTGCAGGGCGTCAAGCAGTTGCAGGCGCAGCGCGTGGTGTCACTGCTGCTGCAACCCAGCCTGCCACCGGTGGCACTGATCGCGCGCGAATTGTCTAACCCGGCCAAAACCCTACCACTGGTGGGCGAACCGCTGCCGGTGCCCGCCGGGCACATTGGCATCTATGTGAGCGAAGCGGTGGTAGACCTGCATGGTGCCACGCCGGGCCAGACTTTTGCCCCACTGGCTAAGGCCTTCAGTACCCTGGCCCAAAACAGAACCGGCGCAAAGACCGCGTACTTTGTGGCCGGTGTCTGGCGCGACTACGCCCGCCAGACCGGTGCCATCGCCATGGACAAGGCTGCGTTTGAACGCCTCACGGGCGACCAGCGCGCCAACGACCTGGCACTGTGGCTGACCCAGCCTGCTGACGCATCTCAAGTACAGGAAACCCTGCGGGCGCTGGCGGATCGCACCGGCTCTGGCGCGGGTGAGCTGATGGAGTTCGGCACGCCAGGCCAAATTCGCGCCACCTCACTGCGTATTTTTGACCGCAGTTTTGCCGTGACTTACTGGCTGCAGGCAGTGGCGATTGCGATTGGCCTGTTCGGCGTGGCGGCCAGCTTCAGCGCCCAGGTGCTGGCTCGTCGCAAGGAATTTGGCCTGCTGGCGCACTTGGGCCTGACCCGGCGGCAAATCCTGACCGTGGTCGCCTTCGAGGGCGCCGCCTGGACGCTGCTGGGCGCCCTGGCGGGACTGGCGCTGGGTTTGGTGGTCTCGAGCGTGCTGGTGCATGTGGTGAATCCGCAAAGTTTTCACTGGACCATGGACCTGATGCTGCCCTGGCTCAAGCTCTTGGGCTTGTGCCTGGCGGTAGTGGCCGCCGGCACGCTGACCGCGTGGCTGGCAGCGCAAGCCGCCGCTGGCCAGGACGCGGTGCTGGCCGTCAAAGAGGACTGGTAAGCCCCAATTCATCCGGTGCCAAAGGCTCGATGGTCTGCATTTGCTGCGCCAGCACGGCCAGCGTGGCCTCCGAGGCATCGTGCCCGGCGGCACGGCGCGCCAGGATGCGCTGGCGCAACTGCGCAGGGCTAGCCTGGGGTGCCAGGATGCTGAAACTGGCGCCCATCTGCTGCGCCAATGCCGAGAAGCGATCACGGTCAGCGCGCTGCAAAAAGGCCGCATCCACCACCACCGACCAACCGGCCTGCAGCAGCATGGCGGCCTGCTCGTGCAAGTGCGCGTAAGTGCGCCCATGCGCATCGGCGGCGTACATGCCCGCACCCACACCGGAGCCGCTGCCGGTACCGGGCGCCAGCCCGAACAGGCGCTTGCGCTGCACGTCCGAGCGCAAGCGCAGGGTGGCCCCCTGCGGATCGGCTTGCAGCAAAGCATCTGAGGCCACGGTCTTGCCGCAGCCCGACAAGCCGTGGGTAATCACCAACCGCAAAGGCACGGGCAGCACCAGGCGCTCGGCCAGCGCCACATAGGCTTGCACCTCGGGGTTGGCCATGCCCGTTTGCGCCGCGCGCAGCGCCGCCACCTTGGCCCGCACCATGGCGCGGTAGACCGCGTAAAAGCGCAACACACGCGCCGCTTCGTAATCACCACTGCGGCTCAAGACCTCGTCGAGCAGCCAGTCGGCCAGCCCCGGCTGCTTGTGCGCCAGCAGGTCAATGTAGACAAAAGCCATCTCGCTGGCGACATCGATCCAGCGCAAATCTTCATTGAACTCGATGCAATCAAACAACTGCACCCGCCCGTCGATCAGCACCATGTTGGCCAGGTGCAGGTCGCCATGGCATTCCCGCACCCGACCCGCCCGCTGGCGCGCTTGCATGAGTGGCGCCAGCTGTTCAAATTGGCTTTGGGTCCATGCCTGCAAGACCGCCAGCCGGGCCTGCAGGCTGGCCTCGGGCAGGCATTGGAACAGGTCAAAGAAGTTATCCAAAGCGGGCTGCAGGATGTGCGCACCCGAGCCAAAGCGCGAGCCGGCAGGTGCCATGGCTGCTTGCTGGTGCAACGCCACCACAGCATCCGCCAGAGCTGACAGATGCCGGGCCTGCAATTCGCCACGCTGGCAGACATGGTCGAGCCGGGCAGATTCATCAAAACGGTGCATCTTGACGGCATAGTCGATCGGCACACCCGAGCCCTGCCACTGCGGGTCTTGCGGCGTGTTAAAAATACCAACCACTTCCAAATACAGGTCAGGTGCAAAACGACGGTTCAAGCGCAACTCGTCCTGACAATATTTTTGACGCAAGGCCAGCGTGCTGAAGTCCAGAAACGACAGCTTGACCGGTTTTTTGATCTTGTAGGCAAATTCCCCGGCCAGCAACACCCATGAGATATGGGTTTGCACCCATTCAACCTGGGTGACGCCATCCGGATACCGTGCAGGATCGAGCAAAGCCAGGATGAAAGGTGGCAAATTGGCAGCCATGCCTATCATGATGCCAGATTTGAGGCTAAAAATGCACATTTCGGGCATGATGATTGCATGACCTAGTAGAAACCAACCCCTGCTCGGGTTTGGCCAGACCGTAGAATCAGTTTTTAATTTTTTGTTAACCCGCCGGGGTTCGCCTTGGCATTTTTGAGAAAGCTGCTTATGAAAAAAATTCTGCTCGCTGCTGCCATCAGCGCCCTGTGCGCTTCCGCCTTTGCCCAGGGCAAAGACCTCAAGGTGGCCATTGATGCCACCTACGAACCCTTCACCTTCAAGACCGCAGACGGTAAGCCCACCGGTTTCGACGTCGATATTGCCAGCGCCCTGTGCGAGCAAATCAAACGCAAATGCGTGTTTATTGAGCAAGCCTGGGACGGCATGATTCCCGGCCTGCAGGCCAAAAAATACGACGTCATCATCAGCTCGATGTCGATCACTGCAGATCGCCTGAAAGTGGTGGACTTCACCGACAAGTACTACAACACCCCGAGCAAGATCGTGCTGAAAAAAGACATCAAGTTCGACGGTCCAGCGTCCATCAAAGGTAAAAAGATTGGTGTGCTGAAAGCCAGTACACAAGAAAAATACGCTTTGGGCGAGCTCAAAACCAAGGGTGTTGAAGTGGTGTCGTATGACGCCCAAGACCAGGTCTATCTGGACATCAAGGCTGGCCGTCTGGACGGCACCGTGGCTGACGTCATGGAGGTAGGCGGAGGTTTCCTGGACAAACCGGGCGCTGAAAACTACCACTTTGTGGGTGACGAACTCTACATTCCCAAATACTTTGGTACCGGTGCCGGTGTGGCACTGCGCAAAGGCCAGGGCGATCTGAAAAAAGAGATCAACGCCGCCATCGTGGCCATTCGTGCCAACGGCAAGTACAAGGCCATCAACGACAAGTACTTCAAATTTGACGTCTACGGCAAGTAATTCATCAGCAAACAACCGGTCTTGTCCGCGCACGCCCAAGGCCGGTTCACTGGTGCCTCCATGACTTCCACCACGCAGTCTTACCTTCTGGTTATTTTGCAGGGCTCCTTGCTAACGGTCGGCGTGTCGCTGGGCGCGCTGCTGGTATCTATCGCGCTGGGTTTGGCCGGTGCCGCAGCCAAGCTCTCGGGACGCCCGCTGCTGGTGGCAGTGGGCACGTTTTACACCACCATCATCCGCGGCATCCCTGATCTGGTGCTGATGCTGCTGGTGTTTTATGGTGGCACGATCGGCATCAACACCTTGCTGGAAAAAATGGGCAGCGCGGCCACGGTAGACATTGAACCGTTTGCCGCCGGCGTCATCACCATCGGCTTCATCTACGGTGCCTACATGACTGAAACTTTTCGCGGCGCCATTCTGAGCATTCCCAAAGGGCAAATGGAAGCCGCCTGGGCCTTTGGCATGAACCGACCGCAAACCTTCCTGCGCATCACGCTGCCGCAAATGGTGCGCTACGCCCTGCCTGGCTTCACCAACAACTGGCTGGTGCTGATCAAGGCCACTGCGCTGGTAAGCCTGATTGGTTTACAGGAAATGACTTACCTCGCCAAGCAGGCC
The DNA here is from genome assembly GCA_029946045.1 of Rhodoferax sp. Lineage (GTDB taxonomy): Bacteria > Pseudomonadota > Gammaproteobacteria > Burkholderiales > Burkholderiaceae_C > Rhodoferax. The sequence goes on along the minus strand of JAQSDS010000391.1, from coordinate 5,292 downwards.
AGTTCTGCCACACGCTCGCCCTTTGCCTTCTTTCTGTTCACGGGCGCCTTGTTTCTGGTTTACACCTCGATCAGCCTGTTTGCCCTGAAAAAGCTCAACGCCCGCTATAGCCTGGGCACCAAACGGGTGCAACTGTAATGGAATGGGCCGTCATTTTTGAACCTGAGAACCTGGCGCTGTTTGGCAACGGGATTGTCATCACGGTGTGGTTGTTGTTTTCGTCGCTGGCCGTAGGCGCCGTGCTGGCGCTCATCTTTGCCCTGATGCTGACCGGCCCATGGGCACCACTGCGCTGGTTGGTGGGCGCCTACACCTTTGTGATTCGCGGCACACCGCTGCTGATTCAGGTCTATCTGATTTATTACGGTCTGGGCCAGCTCGAATGGATCCAGGAGCGTTGGGACTCGGTCTGGCCCTGGACCCATTTCAAGGAACCCTTCTTTTGCGCCCTGCTGGCGTTCAGCCTGAACACCGCCGGCTACACCGCCGAAATGCTGGCAGGCGCCATTCGCGAGACCAGCGCCGGCGAGATCGAGGCCGCTCACGCCTACGGCATGAGCCGCTTTCAAACCATGCTGCGGGTGGTGCTGCCCAGCGCCATGCGCCGCACCCTGCCGGCTTACAGCAATGAGGTGGTGATGATGTTACACGCCACCAGTCTGGCCAGCGCGGTGCCCAACATGCTCGATGTCACCTCGGCAGCGAGCCGCATTTATGCCACCTACTACCTGCCGTTTGAGGCTTATCTGGCCGCCGCCGCCATTTACCTGGTTGCGTCGTTTTGTCTGATTGGCTTCTTCCGCTTTTCCGAGGGGCGGTTGCTGGCCTACCTGGCCCCGCAGAAAAACTGAACTCTTGATGAATCGCCATGCAACGCATTGACCACCCACTGCTGTCACCGAGCCTGGGCAGCCACAGAAGCTTGACCAGCTTTCACTTTGGCCAGCCCGGCAGCGGTCCAAAAATTGTCATCCAGGCCAGTCTGCACGCCGAGGAACTGCCCGGCATGCTGGTCGCGCACCACTTGCGCGCGCTGCTTGAAACGTTTGAGGCTGCCGGACAAATTCAAGGCGAAATTGTGCTGGTACCGGTGGCCAACCCAATTGGCCTGGCACAGCGACTGGACCACAAACCCATGGGCCGCTTTGAGCTCGACACCTCGGAAAACTTCAACCGCCACTACCCCGACCTGGCGGCTGCGGTGGAACCCGCTGTGACACTACAACTGGGCGGCGACGCTGCGGTCAATGTGGGCCTGGTGCGGCGCGCCATGGGCGATTACCTCAGGCAGTGGAGCCCTGCGACCGAGCTGCAAAGCCTGCGCCGCACCTTGTTGCTGCTGGCGCACGATGCCGATTTCATGCTGGACCTGCATTGCGACTGCGAAGGTGTGCTGCACTTTTACACCGAAGAAGCCTGCTGGCCCCAGATGCAGGAACTGGCGCACTTTCTGGGCGCCGAGGCCATTCTGCTGGCCAAAAGTTCGGGCAACCGCCCCATCGACGAATGCCTGTCGGGGGCCTGGTGGCAACTGGCGGACCGGCTCAAGGCGCGCGGACTGAACGTGCCACTGCCGCAAGCCTGCTGCAGCTCCACCATTGAGCTGCGCGGCGAGCTCGACGTCAGCCATGCCTGGGCCGCCCTCGATGCGCAAGCCATCGTCGGCTGGCTGCAATTCATCAAGATGCTTGCTTGCCAGCAGCCGCCAAAGCTACCCGCCGCCCGCTGCCTCGCCACGCCGCTGGCCGGCTCGGAAACCCTGAAAGCCCAAAGCCCCGGCATCGTGGTGTTTGCCGCCGAAGTCGGCCAGCAGCTGCAGGTCGGCGATCTGGTGGTTGAAATCATTGACCCGATTGACAACACCGTGCAACGCATCACAGCGGGCGTGACGGGTGTGTTTTATGCCCGCATCCGCGACCGCTACATCACCGCGGGTGGTGAACTTGGCAAGATTGCCGGCACCTCGGCTTTTCGCAGCGGCGACCTGCTGGGTGCGTAAGCCCCAAGCGGCATTTCACGGAACACAAAAACATGACCACCACCACGCTCAAACTGCAGGTTGACAACATCCACAAGCGCTTTGGCGCCAACGAGGTCCTCAAAGGCGTGTCGCTCATCGCCCACGCGGGTGATGTGATCAGCATCATTGGCAGCTCGGGTTCGGGCAAGAGCACATTTTTGCGCTGCATCAACCTGTTGGAAAAACCCAATCAGGGTCGCATCATCGTGGCAGGTGAGGAACTCCACCTGAACCCGGATGCCCGTGGCGAGTTGCATGCCGCCAACCCCAAACAACTGGCCCGCATGCGCACCAAGCTGGCCATGGTGTTTCAGCATTTCAACCTCTGGGCCCACATGACGGTGCTGGAAAACCTCATCGAAGCACCGGTACATGTGATGAAGGTGCCGCGCGACCAGGCCATTGAGACAGCCCGTAAGTACCTCGCCAAAGTGGGCTTGGAGGGCAAGGAAGACGCCTACCCGGCGCACCTCAGCGGCGGCCAGCAGCAGCGCGTGGCTATTGCCCGCGCCCTGGCCATGGAGCCTGAGGTGATGCTGTTTGACGAACCCACCAGCGCGCTCGACCCGGAACTGGTGTCGGAGGTGCTCAAGGTCATGAAAAATCTGGCACTGGAAGGCCGCACCATGGTGGTCGTGACCCACGAGATGGGTTTTGCCCGTGAGGTCTCCAACCACTTGATCTTTTTGCACAAAGGCCAGGTCGAGGAAGAAGGCAAGCCAGCCCAGGTGCTGGCCAGCCCCAAGAGCGTGCGCCTGGCGCAGTTTTTGTCGGGCAGCCTGAAATAGGGTCTGCGGCTGAACCGCACTTAAGGCAGCTTCTTGCAGTGCATCTCTGGAGCGCCATAGCCCCAGGTGATCAACGCTTCGCCCTGGTGTTCCCAATAAGTCTCGTTGCGGCCTTGGTACTTGGTGCCGCTGCCAGTCGGTTGCAAGTACATCAACGAGACACTGTCGCCGCGCTCGGCGATCATCGTGAGTGGGTCGGTTTGGAAGAAGGTGGCGACGACTTCATTGGCCGGGATGCCGTCGCACATGAAACGGACCGGCCCAGCGTGTGACACCAGCCTGTATCTGGCCTGCAATTCGGCGATGCGGCGCAGGTACTCGTGGCGAACGCAGCCGCGGATGTCTTGGCTCTTCCAGCAGTCGTTACGCCCCTTGATCCAGCCCCGCTGCTCAGCCTTCAGCACAGGTGGATGCTCGTTGCTTGCTCTTACCGATGCAGCGGCATAAACGCCGTAAATTTTGCGGTCAAGCGCCGACAATTCTGCGTCCCGACAAATCATCGCTTCGATGCTGCCAGCCTCGACCTTGTTGCAGTCAAATGAAGGGCTTGTCGCGTTCGCCGCCCGCCCGGGCTCCCCCCAACCCGCTGCGGACGCCATGCGGCTACTCCGAACAATAGGGTCGATATAGCGACACCAGGCTTCGCTGTCGCGCAGTGGCACATCTGGTTTGTACCGAATACCGAGTTTGAACTCGACGACCGACTTCCATTCGTCGGACCCAATGTCTGGACCGTGCCCTTGGCCGTCAGCCGTTGGTACTTTCTGTTCTGTGAACCGATACCATGCGTCAGAACAAAGGCCAAAGGTGTCCGGGGTCGATGACTCAGCATGGCTCGCCCCGGCAAAAGCAGCCGCGAAGATAAGGCATGTAACGAGGTATTTGTTCATGAAAGCGACTTCAAGACCACTATGACACCGAAGTCTCGCCTTGCTGCAGCAAGGCCAGTGGAGGCACTTCAGGTTTTTTTGCAGTGGGCAGCCTAATGAGTACGGTCGTTCCCTGATCGAGTTTCGAACGAATCTCAAGCCTGCCGCCTAAGTGAACCAGTGTCTCTCGCACAATGGACATTCCCAGGCCTGAGCCTGCAATTTTTCCCGAGGTATCGGCGCGCCAAAACCGCTCGCCTACATGCTGAATCTGCTCTTCGGACATGCCAATGCCATGGTCGGTGACGGCGATGCATGTTTCACCGACAACGGCAAAAAGCGCCACCTCAATACCCCCGCCCTTGGGTGAATATTTGCGGGCATTGCCCAATACATTGATCAGCAATTGACGGGTTTTGGCCTGGTCCACATGGATGTGCATGGGTGCCGCCGGTGGCACAAACGTCACGGGCCACAATGCTTCATCAAGCGCCATCCCTTCAATCACCGACTGCAGCAAGCTGACCAGATTCACCGCCTCCAGATTGAAGTCCTTGCCCTGGCGGGCATCGATGCGCGAGAGGTCCAGCAGCTCGTTGATGATTTCAATCAAGGCCCCGGTCTGCCGGTGAATGATGCCCAGAAGCTCTTTTCGAGTGTCTTCGTCAAAGTCCGACGCCAGCAGCATTTCGCTGAATCCGTACACGCTGGTCATGGGAGTGCGCAGCTCATGCGCCGCATGTGACAGGAAGTCGCTCTTGGTGCGGTCCACCTCTGTCTCGTAACTGATATCCCGGAAATACAGAATCTTGGAAACCGCGTTACCCTGCGCAACCCGCCCCTTGACTTCGAGCACGCGCTTGCCTGGGCCCTGCAACTCGATGATCTCGCGTTTCGGGGCATCACCTGTCCCGCCATGCCCCAGGGCCACGGCCTCAACACTGGAGAAGGTGCTTTGGGGCAGGCATTTGCACTTCAGCAATGTCGAAAAAGCGGCCTCATCCAGACAGCTCACTTCATCGCGCTCCAGGTCCGTCATACGCAGGAATGCAGGGTTGGCATATTCCAGTTTTCCGTCGCGGTCAAAGCTTACAAATCCGTCCGGACTCAGCTGGAAAATAGTATCGAGCCGCTGGTTTTGGGTAGCCAGCGCCATTTCCTTTTGGCTTAACTTGCCAATGGTGTCGGCCAGTTGCAGCCGTTGCTGGTGCAAGTTGGCAGAGGCCAGGTTGAGCGCCCCTTCCAGGTCCTCGATTTCGGCAGGAGCGGCAAGCATGGGCATTTGTTCCCCATTGGACTGGGCAAGCTGCATGGCAAATTGCCGTGCCCGCGCTATCGCGCGCATGGGGCCACGCAAGAACCAGAACAACAACAGGCTGACGCCGCTGGCAACGCCGGCCGAAGCCAGTAAGGTGGTGTACCAAATGCTGCGCTCAATCGACTTCAAGGCGGACAAACTGTAGTCCAACCGAATCCAGCCAATGGCGGTACCTGCCGAGATGGGGGCCCATACGATCAGGTGCTCCTGGCCTGGTTGGCTCAGCATTTCCATCGATGTCGCCAGCTGCTGCGGCGTCACAAGCCGGGTGCCTATGGGGTCAAACACTCGCTGCGC
>JAQSDS010000390.1 GCA_029946045.1 Rhodoferax sp. | reverse complement strand
TTTGCCACACATCCTGATGCGCTTCTTCACGGTGCCCAGTGCCAAAGCGGCACGTAGCTCGGTGATGTGGGCCACCGGCTGGATTGGTTATTTCTACCTGCTGACCTTCATCATCGGCTTTGGCGCGATCACCTTTGTGCTGACCAATCCGCAGTTCCTCGATGCCAAGGGTGCCTTGCTGGGCGGCGGCAACATGGCAGCTATCCACCTGGCCAACGCTGTCGGCGGCAACGTGTTCCTGGGCTTCATCTCGGCCGTGGCTTTTGCGACCATCCTGGCCGTGGTGGCTGGCTTGACGCTGTCTGGTGCCTCTGCTGTGTCTCACGACATTTACGCCACCGTGGTCAAAAAGGGCAAGGCCAACAGTGCTGACGAGCTGCGTATTTCCAAGATCACCACCATCTGCCTCGGCATTTTGGCTGTGACTTTGGGCATTGTGTTCGAGAAGCAGAACATCGCCTTCATGGTGTCTTTGGCCTTTGCTATTGCTGCTTCGGCCAACTTCCCGGTGCTGTTCATGTCGGTGCTGTGGAAAGATTGCACCACCAAGGGTGCCGTGATTGGTGGCTTTTTGGGCCTGATCTCTTCCGTCGGTTTGACGGTGGTGTCGCCTTCGGTGTGGGAAGCCACGCTGGGTAACCCCAAGGGTTCGGCGCTGTTCCCGTACACCAGCCCCGCCCTGTTCTCCATGACCATCGGCTTCGTTGGCATCTGGCTGTTCTCGATTCTGGACAACAGCGCGCGCGCCAAACAAGACCGTGCTGGCTTCCTGGCGCAACAGGTGCGCTCCGAGACCGGTATTGGTGCTGAAGGCGCTTCAGGCCATTGAGGTAAAAAGTACGCGCATGGCCACCTTCGGGTTGTGATGCGATAAGCTCAAGGGGCTGCAGGCAACATGTCTGCAGCCCTTTTTTTATCCAGAGAAGGTGACCGTGTCCGACGATTTTTCATTTGAATCAGCGCCTTTCAGCGAACTCAGTGCGACCGAACGAACCCAGTTGCAAGAGCTTGTGGCCATCGTTTCCTACCGCGCTGGCGAGGCTATTGTGCTGCCCCATGGCGATGCGCAGCCGTGCCTGTGGGTGGTGCACAGCGGCCATGTGCAACAGGAAGAACAGGGTCACGTCCATATTCTGGGGGCTGGCGAGTCATTCCACTGGCGCGCTGTACTGACCGGCCACAACAAGGCCAGCCTCACCGCGCTCGACGAAGTTCGGCTATGGCAATTGCCCACGGAGACACTGCTGCAACTGCTGGCCAGCAACGCCCGCTTCAGCGCCAAGGTGTTCAGCGAAGTGGCGGGCCATCTTGCAGACGATGAAGAAATGGACCAGCATCGCGAGTTGCTGTCCTTGATGCTGGTACGCGTCAAAGATGCTTACCTGCAAAAGCCACTTTATCTGGACGGCCAGCTCGACCTGGTGTCGGTGTGCCGCCTGCTAGCCGATCACAAAACAGGCAATGCGCTGGTTCGCGATGTACAAAACGGGCTTGAGCGCATTGGCATGTTCACCACCACCGACCTGCGCGATGCCCTGCTACGCCCAACGCCACCGAACCAACTGGCGGTGCGCGATGTGGCCCGCTTCGACCTCATCACCGTCGCGCCGGATGCAGAGCTCTTTGATGCCCTGCTGATCATGCTGCGGCACCGGGTACACCGGGTACTGGTGAAAGATGGCGACAACATCGTGGGTGTGCTGAGCCAGCTCGACCTGATGAGCTTCATGTCGAACCACTCGCACCTGATCATGCTGCAAGTAGAGCAGGCGCACAGCGTGACCGAACTGCAAGTGGCTGCGCTGCAAGTGGACGACACCATCAAACTGCTGCAGCGCGGTGGCATGCGCATCGAGATCATCTCGCGACTGGTGAGTGAGCTCAACAGCCAGATATTTGCCCGACTTTGGGCGCTGCTGGCGCCACCGGAGCTGGTACAAAACAGCTGCCTGCTGGTGATGGGCAGCGAAGGCCGCGGCGAACAAATATTAAAAACCGATCAGGACAATGCGCTGCTGCTGCGCGACGGCTACCAGCATGCCCGCCTGGCCGACATCACCCGACAGTTCAGCGCCGCACTGTTAACTTTTGGCTACCCGCCCTGCCCCGGCAACATCATGGTCACCAACCCGATGTGGTGCCAGAGCCTGGGGCCCTTTCGGCAAACCATTGTCCAGTGGCTTTATGCCGACAACCCCGAAGGCAAGATGCACCTGGCCATTTTCATGGATGCCCGGGCTGTGGCCGGCGATGCCACGTTGCTGCTGAACGCGCGCGACTTCGCGCTGAACCGGGCCATCGGCAGCAACACCTTCGTCGGCCGCATGGCCAGCGCGATGGACCAGTTTCCAGAGCCCAGCAGCGGCTGGTGGCAGCGCCTGCCCCTGGTGGGCGGCCGCGAATCCGAAACCTTTGACCTGAAGAAAATTGGCACGTTCCCGATCGTGCATGGCGCACGCACCCTGGCCCTGGAATACCGGCTCGAGGCCCTGGGCACGGTGGAGCGATTGCAAGCCCTGGCCAACCGCCAGATCGTGCCCGCCGCGCTGGTACGCGACCTGATTGAGACCCTGCGCATGCTCATGACGCTCAAACTGCGCAACAACCTGCGCCAGCTTTCACTGGGTCAGCCGATCAGCAATCTGGTGGAGTTGAGCAGCCTGGGCACGCTGGACCGGGACCAGCTCACCGATGCCCTGGCCATCATCCGTCAGTTCAAACAGCTTTTGCGCTTGCGCTACAGGCTCGAGTAGCCATGATGTTATTTTTTGGGCGCAGAAGCCGCTGGCTTGGCTGCCTTGGCGTTTGCAGTCGGTGCTGGTAAGCCCAGGTGCTTGTCCATGGCGGCGGCCAGCGCCTTGACTTTAGGTTCTACCGCAGGCGTCATGTCAGCCATCAGCTTGTCTGCCAGGGCTTTCTGCATCTCGTTGCCCAGCTGTTCATATTTGAGGTTTACCGGAGACTCCATGATGGCAATCAATTGCCTGAGTTCGTCTTCGGTAAATTTGTCCGCCAATATCACACCCACTGTCGATGGCGCGAGTTTGATCGCCTGCTGCTGCATCAAGGGCAGCACATCGTCAGCATATTTTGTCAGATCTGCCTGAAGGTCTTTGGCCACAGCTTCACGTTTTTCAGGGGCCACGCGGGTTTGTAAAACGACACCCGCCTGTTGCCGCATCTGCAAAGCAGGGCGCTCGGCAAGCACGCGCGCTGTTTGCTCGATGGCCGGGCGCTGCAAGGCCAACAACTTGTCAACCAGCGCCTGCTTGGCCGCGCTGGTTTGGGCATGGATGACAGTGCTTGCCAGCATGAGCAGGGCCATAAGGGTTTTCTTCATCCGGATCTCCAATCGACTTCAAAGCTTCAAAAATAGAGGGGTTGCAGTGCCAGGCTGGCGCCCGGGTTCCGCTATGCTCATGAACAACGAGCTTAACCGATCACCCAGCATGGCCCCGCAGCACCTCGGGCTGTAACAATCTGCCATGCCAACCGACGCAACGTCTTTACCTCTCGCACTTTGACCCATGTTTGACCGCTCCGTCAGCCAGCGCATCGCCCCCGCGATCCATCGCCTCGCCCGCCAGGCCAGCCGTCTGGGCCTGACGGCCAATCAACTCACCCTGCTCGGCTTCCTGTTTGGACTCTTTGCCGCATTTTTAATTGCTTTTGAGGCCTACCTGGCCGGGGCCGTCGCGATCCTGGCTTCGAGACTGCTGGATGCACTCGATGGTGCCGTGGCGCGCCTGACAAACGCCACCGATGCCGGTGGTTTCCTGGATATTGCGCTGGATTTTGTGTTTTATGCCAGCATTCCGTTGGCCTTTGCCGTCAGTGACCCGGCCCGCAACGCCTTGCCTGCTGCGGTACTGCTGGCCGCGTTCATTGGCACCGGGTCAAGTTTTCTGGCTTTTGCCGTGATGGCGGCCAAGCGCGGACTCAGTAACCTGGCCACCCCCAACAAGTCGTTTTATTTTATGGGTGGCCTGACCGAAGCCAGTGAAACCCTGCTCTGTTTCATGGCCATGTGCCTCTGGCCCGGGCTGTTCATCGAGCTGGCCTATGGCTTTGCGGCGCTGTGCGCCATCACCACGGCCACGCGCATCTGGTGGGGCTGGAAGGCATTTCAATGACATTTCAAAAAAAATCGCCTGCTTTCATTGCCGTGTGCTGTTCGCTGTTGGGCTGCCACAGCAGCTTTTCCCAAACGGCTCCAGCTGCAGCCAGCGCCGCCTTGATGCCCCTCGTCGCTGCGGATAGCCCGACGCCCAACCCGGTCTGGAAGCGCAGTGGCTTGCCCGACAACAAGGCGCCACTTAGCAGCTTTGAAGCCATTTCCCTGAATGGTGACACCGTGCTGGCACTGCGCACGCAGGCGTCCTACGGCGTGCTGACCCACGCCTGGCAAGGCCCGACGCCACAATCCTTGAGCTGGCGCTGGCGCCTGGAACAGCCGCTGGCAGCGGCCGACATCAAAACCAAAGCCGGTGACGATGCCGCACTCAAGGTTTGTGTGATGCTGGACCAGCCGCTGGCGGACATCCCCTTCCTGCAGCGCTCGGTGCTGGCGCTGGCGCGCTCGGTGAGTGGCCAGAACCTGCCCAGCGCCACCCTGTGTTACCTGTGGGACAGCCGTTACCCGGCGGGCACGCGTGGCCCCAACCCCTACAGCGCCCGGGTGCGCTACATCGTCTTAAACGGCTTGGAATCCGCCGTCGGCCAATGGGTTAGCCAGCGCCGCCATGTCGCAGAGGACTTTGCGCTGTTGTTCGGTCAAGAGAGTGTGGCCTTGCCGCCCGTCATCGCCGTGGCCGTGGGTGCCGACAGCGACAACACCCAAGGCAGCAGCCTGGGCTATGTCGCCCAGCTGCGCTGGTTACCCTGACTGCGATCAGAGGGCCAGGTGGGTCGTGCCGTTGAAGGCGATGACCTCTCCAATGTCTGTTGCATCGGCAAAACCATGTGCCAGAAAGACCGCCATGACCTGATCGACTTCTGACGGTGCACAACTCACCAGCAGGCCGCCACTGGTTTGCGGGTCGGTCAACAGGGCTTGATCAAGCTCTGAAAAGCCAAAGGGCAAGCTGACATCGTGGCCATAAGCCGCCCAGTTGCGCCCTGACGCCCCGGTGATGCAACCCGCAAGCGCCAGTTCGCGCACGCCGGGCAGAAATGGCACTTTTGGCCAATCCAGCTGCACCGTACAAGCGGCACCGCGTGCCATCTCCAGCGCATGGCCGGCCAGGGCAAAGCCGGTGACGTCGGTCATGGCGTGGACACCGTCAAGCGCGGCCAGCGCCGGGCCGGGCGTGTTGAGCTGGGTGGTGACACGGATCATCTCGGCATAGCCTGCCGCGTCGAGCTTGTCTTTTTTGAGCGCAGCCGACAGCACGCCGACACCCAGCGGCTTGCCCAGAACCAGGCGGTCGCCCACCTGTGCGCTGGCGTTGCGCTTGACCCGGCCCGGGTGCATCAGACCCATGGCCACCAGGCCGTAAATGGGCTCGACCGAGTCGATGGTGTGGCCCCCGGCAATCGGGATACCGGCGGCACGACAGACACTGGCGCCGCCCTCCAGAATCTTGCCAATGGTCTCGACCGACAGCACGCTGATCGGCATGCCCACCAGCGCCAGCGCCATGATGGGTGTACCGCCCATGGCATAAACATCGCTGATGGCGTTGGTGGCGGCAATGCGGCCAAAGTCGAACGGGTCGTCAACAATGGGCATGAAAAAGTCGGTGGTGGCAATCAGCGCCTGCGTGTCGTTGAGCTGGTACACCGCCGCATCGTCAGCGGTCTCGATGCCCACCAGCAGCTCCTTGGGCATGGGCATGGCCGTGGTGCCCTTGAGAATGCTGGACAACACGCCGGGGGCGATCTTGCAACCGCAACCGCCGCCATGCGACAGGCTCGTCAGGCGGGGCTCAGCGCGCACCGGGGTTGCCGCAGCGGCCGGGGTGAAAACTGGAATTTCAGAAGACATGGGATGAATGACCGCCGATGGCGGTTGACAGGACAAAACCGCATTATCCGGCCCCGCCCTACAAGGCCTGCAGCAGCGTCATTTCGCTTTGAATTTGCGCCACAAGCGCAGCAGCAACAGCACGATGGGTGCGCTGTGCAGCAGCAAATCAAACATGTCCAGTGGTTTGACCAGCGTGCCCTGGCTCAACATACGCAACTTTTCGATCAAATGCGGCTCGGGAGAGATCGGCGCCACCGCCATCCAGACCGCCAGCGCAAGCAGCAGGGCCAGCGGAAACTTGTCGAGCCAGTTCATGGCGTTGCTGCCTTCACGCAGGCCGCGCACAGGCAGGCCACACCCCGCGCTGCCTCCGGAATCTTGTTCAACAGCTCGGCGCTGAACTGCGTTTGTGTGCACCAGCAGGGCGGCTGCTGGATGCCGGTGGCCGCCTGGACCTCCATGGCGCATTGGTTGGGCTGACCGCACAGGGGGCAGTTTTGGGGATGAAAGACTGGCGTGGGTGTCATGGTGAAGACCAAAAGGAAAAGTAGTCGCTATTTTAAGAAGGTACTGAGCTGCCTACAGAGATTGACTGCCATGCTGACTCAAGCTGGCGCAGGCACCAACAGCGATGCACTGAAACCGACAGGCGCAGGCACCAAAAAATACCACGCCAAGGTATCAAGGCACCAAAGACGTGCTTGATGTACGCAATTCGCAAGCTGCTTTGTACACACTTTTGGCACGCGATTTGCTATCAAACTGGCATGACTGCCAAATTGCACCGTTCAACGTCCAATGCCATTGAGCTGATTGCCCTGACCAAGCGCTATTCACAGGATAAACCTGCCGTGGACAGCATCAACCTGCGCATTGCCAGCGGCAGCTACTGTTGCCTGCTGGGTCCTTCTGGTTGCGGCAAAAGCACCACGTTGCGGATGATTGCCGGGCACGAGTCGGTCAGCGCTGGCGACATCCTTCTGGAAGACCGCAACATCACTGATTTGCCTGCGGCAGCCCGCGGCACGGCCATGATGTTTCAAAGTTTTGCGCTGTTTCCGCACCTGAATGCACTGGACAACGTCGCGTTCAGCCTCAAGATGAAGGGAGCCGACAAGCCAACACGGCACCGGCAGGCTGCCGCTTTGCTCGAGCGCGTGGCCATGGGGCACCTGGCACAACGCAAACCAGCAGAGCTCTCTGGTGGTCAGCAGCAACGGGTTGCGTTGGCCCGCGCCTTGATCACCGAACCCAAGGTGCTGCTGCTTGATGAGCCGCTGTCTGCACTGGACCCTTTTCTGCGCATTCAGATGCGCGCAGAGCTGCGGCGCTGGCAAAAGGAGCTGGGCTTGACCTTTATTCACGTGACCCATTCGCAGGAAGAGGCCATGGCGCTGGCCGACACCATGGTGGTGATGAACCAAGGCGTGATTGAGCAGATGGGTAGCCCGCACGACATCTACAACCGCCCAATCAATGAATTTGTGGCGCGCTTCATGGGCGGTCACAACGTGCTCAACACAGCCGAAGGCATGATCAGTGTGCGCACCGACCATATGCAATTGGCTGTCGACGAGCCCACCCTGAGCGATGGCCTGGGTCACAAGCGTGCCGTCATCACCGACATTGAGTACCAGGGTACCTACGTGCTGGTCGGCTTGCAGGAACCCGGCCAACTACAAAACCCCTCCAGCACCGCAGAGATTTCAGTCATGGTGCCCGAGGCCAGTTTTGATGCCCAGCCCTTTGCCCTGGGTCAGCGTGTGCAGTTGCGCTGGCGGCCCGAGGCCGCGCACAGCTTGGTTCATTGAGTTTTTCGCCCCCACTCTTCTACCGAAGATTTTCCATCAGCCCTCCAGGAGTACTTGCCATGTCAGAACTTTCTAAAAACCTCACCGATGTGGTCGCCAGCGTAGCTGACGGCGCACTCAACGCCGCCGTGCCTCGCCGTAGCCTGCTCAAAGGCACAGCGGGCATCCTGGCCACAGGCATGTTTCCGGCCGTGCACGCGCAAGAAAAGATCGTGCTGCGTTACCTTGGTACGGCCGTCAACCAGGACAAAGCCATCGGCGAAAAGTTTGAAAAAGACACGGGCATCAAGATCCAGTACGTGGCCGTGACCACCGATGACGTCACCAAACGCGCTGTGACCGCACCCAACAGCTTCGACTTGATTGACACCGAATATTTCTCTTTGAAGAAAATCGTGCCCACCGGCAACCTCAAAGGCATTGATGTCAAGAAGATCAAGAACGCCGACAAGATCACCTCGCTGTTCACCACCGGCACCGTGGCCGGAAAGATGGTGGGTGACCAGGGCACCGCGCCCAAAAAAGTGATCTACCTTGAAGGCGAAAAGAGCAAGGTGTTTTCCAAGACCCCCACCCAGTTCATGAGCCTGATCCCCACCGTTTACAACGCCGACACCTTGGGCATTCGTCCCGATTTGATCAAGCGCCCGATCACTTCCTGGGCCGAGTTGCTGAACCCTGAATTCAAGGGTAAGGCCGCCATTTTGAACATCCCGTCGATTGGCATCATGGACGCCGCGATGGTGGTCGAAGCCATGGGCATTTACAAGTACCCAGACAAGGGCAACATGACCAAGAAGGAAATTGACCTCACCATCAAGACCCTCATTGAAGCCAAAAAGGCCGGTCAGTTCCGTGCCTTGTGGAAAGACTTCAACGAATCGGTCAACCTGATGGCCTCGGGCGAAGTCGTGATCCAGTCGATGTGGTCACCTGCCGTGACGGCCGTGCGCACCAAGGGCATTGCCTGTACTTTCCAGCCTTTGAAAGAAGGCTACCGTGCGTGGGCTGCTGGTTTTGGTCTGCCCGCCACACTGTCTGGCCGCAAACTCGATGGCGCCTACGAGTTCATCAACTGGTTCCTGGACGGCTGGGCCGGTGCCTATCTCAATCGCCAAGGTTATTACAGCGCCGTGCTGGACACTGCCAAGTCCAAAATGGAAGCCTACGAGTGGGCTTACTGGATGGAAGGCAAGGCCGCCACACAAGACATCAAGAGCCCCAATGGTGACGTGTTGGCAAAGACCGGTGCCGTGCGCGACGGTGGCAGCTACGAGCAGCGCATGGGTGGCATTGCCTGCTGGAACGCGGTGATGGATGAGAACAATTACATGGTTCAGAAATGGAATGAGTTCGTCGCAGCCTGATCTGTCACCCTGACCTTCAGCTCATGAATACCGGCGTCAGCTCAAATTTGCCTGCTGTCATGCGTGCGCCAGGTCGCAGCATGGCGGCCTGGTGGCAGGCCATGCCGCTGACGCTGGTGTTCGTGCTTTTTTTCCTGGTCCCCCTGGCGCTGATCGGCATGGTCAGCTTCTGGGACTTCAATGAATACGAGTTGTTGCCAGACTTCACCGTCAAGCACTACCTGGCCATCTTTGACGGGTGCAGCAACACCACGGACATGTGTGTGACCTTCAAGACCTACCTGTCCACTTTCAAGTTCAGCTTTCTGGTCTGGCTGATCACCCTGGTGATTGGCTTTACCGTGTCTTACTTTCTGGCGTTTTACGTGCGCTCCAGCGGGGTGCAAACGCTGTTGTTTGTGCTGTGCACCATTCCGTTCTGGACCAGCAACGTGATCCGCATGATTTCCTGGGTGCCCCTGCTTGGCCGCAATGGCCTGGTGAACCAGAGCCTGGTGGGCGTCGGGCTGATCGACACGCCCATCGAGTGGCTGTTGTTTTCTGATTTTTCGGTGGTGATGGCCTTTGTCCACCTGTACACCATGTTCATGATCGTGCCAATTTTCAACAGCATGATGCGTATTGACCGCAGCCTGATCGAGGCTGCCAATGACAGTGGTGCGTCGGCCTGGCAAACGCTGTGGAACGTGATTATTCCCTTGAGTCGCACTGGCATCATCATTGGCTCCATTTTTGTCATCACGATTGTGATGGGCGACTTTGTAACGATTGGCGTGATGGGCGGCCAGCAGATCGCCTCAGTGGGCAAGATCATTCAGGTGCAAACGTCTTATCTGCAATTCCCGCTGGCAGCGGCCAATGCGGTGATTCTTCTCAGCCTGGTGTTGATGATCATCTGGGCGCTGACCAGACTGGTCGACATTCGCAAGGAACTCTGAGCATGCATGCTGACAAACGCTCTCTCGGTTTCTGGCTGCTGGCGGCTTTCTTCACCACTTTCGTGCTGTTTCTCTATGGCCCGATGCTGGTCATTGTGGTGCTGAGCTTTCAAGGGCCTGAGGGCGGCTTAACCTTTCCCTTACGTGGGCTGTCACTGCACTGGTTCGCCAAACTTATCGAGGGCCTGGGGGTGGTGGATATCGGGGCGGCGTTGAAGCGGTCCCTGGCGCTGGGCACAGCCGTCATGGCTTTCACTGTGTTGTTCTCGGTGCTGGCAGGCCTGGCGTTTCGCAAAAAACTGGCGGGGGGTAACGCCCTGTTTTATGTGGTGGTGGCCAGCTTGATCATGCCGTCCATCATCGTTTCTCTGGGCATCGGACTTGAATTTCGGCTGCTTGACAGCGGCCTGAAGTGGGCCATGGAGGCGCTCGGCATGACCGGCACGCTTGAGAATTTCGGCACTTCTTTGGGCTTGTTTACCTCGGCTTTGGGTGCCCACCTCACCTGGACCTTGCCCTTTGGCCTGCTGATCATGTTCGCCGTATTCAACCGCTTCAACCCGGCCTACGAAGAAGCCGCACGTGACTTGGGCGCCACGCCCTGGCAAGGCTTTGCCCATGTGGTGCTGCCGCTGATCGCCCCGTCGGTGGTTGGGATCGGCATGTTTGGCTTTACCTTGAGTTGGGACGAAATCGCCCGAACCTCGCAAGCCATTGGTGATGTCAATACCTTGCCGCTGGAACTCCAAGGCCTCACAACAACAGTGACGACGCCCGCCATCTACGCGCTTGGCACAGTCACAACCGTCATATCATTCGGGGTGATGGGCTTGGCGATCGGCCTGGCCTGGTGGCTGAAAAAACGACAACAACGGGGATAGCATGAGTGAGAAAGCGCAGGCGGCTGCGGCGACGCTGACCGATGGCGAGATCTATGAGCGCATGATCTCGGCCATTCTGGACCATCAGCTTCCGCCAGGCACCAAATTGGTCGAAGACAAGTTGGCAACTGCGTTTGGCGTCTCGCGCACCCGCATCCGCCCGGTGTTGGGCCGTCTGGCCAATGAGCAGGTGGTGACCCTGACCCCTAACCGCGGCGCCAGCATTGCGCAGCCCACCGAACAAGAGGCACGCGAAGTGTTTGAGGTGCGCCGACTGATCGAGCCCACGCTGGTAGAAATGTTCATCGCCAAGGCCACTGAAGCCGACATGCAACAGCTCAAGGTCTGCATTGACGACGAAGAAGCGGCTCGCCTGGCGGGCGACATGCGCCGTGCCATTCGCCTGTCAGGCGAATTCCACTTGCTGATTGCCGAAGGTGCCAATCAGCAGACGCTTGGGCGCATCCTGCGTGACTTGACCTCGCGCACCTCGCTGATCTTGATGACCTACAGCAACGCCCATGCCTTTGAACGTTTTGATGCCACGGCCTGTGGCTGCCGCGAGCACCGTGCCTTGCTCGATGCCATTCGCCTGCGTGATGTCCGTGAGGCTGGCAAGCGCATGCGTGATCACTTGACCCAGTTGGAAGCGCAACTGCAGTTCAATCGACCCGAAGACACCGCTCCCGACCTCAATGCATTGTTTGCTGCAGTGGCCTGAGCATGCGCAGCCTGTTGGTGATCAATCCAAACACCTCGGGGTCTGTGACCACCTTGTTGCAACAGCATGTGCAACGGGCCGCTGGTTCCCATGTCCGCGTCCACGCCGTCACGGCGCGATTTGGTGCCCCCTATATTGCCGACGAGGCCAGCTATGCGGTGGCCGCTCACGCCGTGCTAGATGCCTGGGCATGGGCGCTGGCGCAGGGTGAGTTGCCAAACTCGGTGTTGATTGGCTGTTTTGGCGACCCTGGCCTGATGGCCTTGCGCGAAAGCAGCCCGGTGCCGGTGACTGGCCTGGCCGAAGCGGCCTTCCTAGAAGCTGCCCAGCATGGCCGCTTTGCGGTGGTGACCGGCGGGGCGCGCTGGGTGCCCATACTGCAACGGCTGGCCCACGCTTTGGGCCACGCCAATGCACTGGCCGGCATTCACACCGTGGCACCCACGGGTGCAGAGCTGGCAGCCAAGCCCGAGGCTGCGCGCCAACTCCTGACGCAGGCATGTCTGGATGCAGTGCGCCAGTTGGGGGTCCAGACTGTCATCCTGGGGGGTGCCGGTTTGGCAGGCATGGCGGCAGACATTCAACCCTATGTCAATGTGCCTATTGTGGACAGCGTAGTGGCCGGCGCCAGCTGGGCGCTGCGCAGCCAACCCGCCTCGCCCCTGCGGCGCACGGCCGGCTTTGATGTGCCCTGGGTCAAGTTGTCACCCGAGTTGCAGGCACTGGGTACCCAGCCCGCTGGCGGGAAAAGCTAGGCCTCGGCGGCCATGGCGTGCACGCCCAAAGCCCGGCCGTCACTGCGCGGGTCGTGCGCTCCCCGCATCAGGCCGGTGTCGGCATCGAGGACGATGGCACCAGGATGCCCCATTAACGGACTTTGGGCATCTAGCTTGCGAAGCACATGGCCTCTGCGGGTGAGTTCGTTTTGCACTGCCAGTGGCACATCAGCTTCAAGCTTCAAGGTCTCACCAGTGTCAGAAAATGTTTTGCCCAGCAAAAAGCGTGGCTGGGCCAGGGCTTGCAGCGGATCCATCTTGTAATCGATCATTCTGGTAAGAATGGCCGCCAAGGTCTGAGGTTGGCCATCGGCCCCCTGGGTCCCATAAATGATCTTGGGTTGGCCGCCCTGGAGGTACATGCCCGGATTCAGCGTGTGAAACGGCCGCTTGCCCGGCGCAAGCACATTGGGGTGCGCCGGGTCCAGTGAAAAGGATGCCCCGCGGTTGTGCCAAAGCACGCCCGTATCACCCGCCATCACGCCACTGCCCCAGTCAAAATAGACCGTCGCCAGCAGCGACACCGCATGACCCTGCGCATCAGCGGCACCCACAAAGACAGTGTCACCCGTTTTGAATCGTTGCGGCCAGGGCAGCGCGCTTTGCATATGGATGCTGGCGGCTTGGCCGTCCAGGTGCCCGGCGGAAAGCAGCCAGTCAACGGGCACATCTACATATTCTGGATCTGCAACAAAGCGGTCCCGATCAAGGAAGGCTTGCTTGACCGCCTCCACCAGCAGGTGGTAGTAATCGGCACTGCCCTGCGGTATGTTCTGCAAGTCAAAGCGCTCCAGGATGCCCATGATCTGCAAGCTTGTGATGCCTTGGGTGGGCGGCTGGTGGGCGATGAGTGTGCCATCGCGGTAGGGCAAACGCAGGGGTTCTTCGACCCTGGCTTGGGTCCGGGCCAGGTCCGATGCGGTTAAAGGAGAGCCCGCCTGAGCCAGTCCTTGCGCCAAGCGAGCGGCCAGGTCGCCCTCATAGAAATCCCGCGGGCCACGGTCTGCCAGAAGCTCCAGAGTTCGCGCCAGCTGCAGTTGCTTGCGAACCGTGCCGACCTCTGGCACGCGTCCATCCATCGAAAACTGCGAAAAAACGTCGGGCATCTCATGCGACTGGGCGCGCCGGAAATCCAGCCAAAAACGCTCGGAGTTGCTCACCTCGTAACCCTCACGGGCCAGCGCGATGGCCGGCTTGAGCAAAGAGCCCCAACTGCGCTTTCCCCCCATTTGGGTGCTGATGTCCCAGGCGCAGCGCAAGGCGTCAACCGTGCCCGCTGTGGTGAGTGCCGAGCGCGGGCCACGCACCGGAATGCTGCCGCAATAGCCATCCACCTTGTGTGCTGCCTGGCCCATGCCGGAGACGTTGCGAATGAGCCCGTTGGCACCAGCAATGATCAAAAAGGCATCGCCACCCAGGCCACAGAAGTGGGGATGCGTCACACACAAAGCCGCTGCTGTCGCAATCGCGGCCTCAATCGCATTGCCGCCGCCTTCAAGCACCCTCACACCGCATTGCGTGGCCACCAGGTGCGGGCTGGTCACCATGCCGAATTTGGACGCCGTGCTTTGCACGGGCGGTGGCTGCCTCATCACGCCAGGGACGCCACGTGCCGGAAAATCGCGCCCGGTGTGGTCACCCAGATATCACCCGAGTCACGTGCCTTGGCAATGGTTTGCAGGGCACGCCGCAAGTGCCGCAAACGGTAGGGCTGGCCGACAACGTAGGGATGCAGCGCAATCCCCATCACCAGGGGTTGTGCCAAGGCTTGCTGGCGCATTTCATCGAAGTTGTCGATGATCATGTTGGCAAAGTCTTTGCCGTCCATCTGGCGCGCAATCACCATGGGAATATCGTTGAGCTCCTGGGGGTAAGGGATGGCCCAGAGGTCTTGACCCGAGCGCGTCGCCATGCGCGTCGGCTGATCGTCGTGACACCAATTCAAGGTGTACCGGTAGCCGGCCTCCACCAAGGCATCGGGCGTGGTCAGGCTCTCTGAGATCCAGGGCGACAGCCAACCACTGGGTGCAGTGCCGCTGTGCTGCGCAATGCGATCGCGACAACCGACGAGCAAGGCGCGCTCAAGATCGGGTGACAGCGTGCTTTGGCGCACCGAATTGCTGTGCCCATGGCCAATGAGTTCATCGCCACGGTCGGCAAAGGCCTGAACCAATTCGGGGCAGTGGTCGTAGAGCGCGGTGTTAAGGATGGTCCCGGTAGGCAGGCCAAGTTCATTGAACAACTCAAGGCAACGCCAAGCGCCAACACGGTTACCGTACTCGCGCCAGGCATGATTCAATACATCAGGCTGAGGTGAAGGTGGGCCGATGCACGCGCCAAGACCTTCGCCAAAGGCAAAATGCTCCAGGTTGAAGCCGATGTACACCGCCAAACGGGCCCCGTTTGGCCAACCATAGTCAGGGCGCTGGTGAATGGCCTGGTAAGCAAAACGGCCAGGGTCTGGCAAGCGATCAAAAGGGCTCATGGTGCGCCCTCAGACTGAAGCAAACCAGGGAGCACACAGGCCAGCCCGCAACAACATGCGCTCGGCACTGTCGTTCCAGACTTCCATTTTGATGATCTTGCCTTGGCTAACCACATAGCGGTCGACATAGCGATTGCCCTCGAACGGCGCGCCATCTGGCCATGCACCGTAAAGGGTGCCGGTGTTGTAAACGATGGCTTCCATTTGGTTGGCGCCCGACGCCACATCGGTGCGCTCGAATCGCTTCTTCACCCACTTGTAGCGACTTGCATTGAAGGCACTGCATTCGCTGGGGTCGTGCATCAGCCGATCACCGGTGAAATGAATTTCGAGCCCGGTTGCCACAAACGCCCGAGCCCCTGCAGGGTCGGGGATCATGATGATGCGCAGAAATTCTTCGACGACGGCCTTGGCTGCCAAACCAATGGCGTGGCTGCTGTTTTGAGCAGAAGTAAGTGGCGCGCTAAGGTTCATGGGGGTCCTGTTGAGGGTATTGAATCGTGAGATGGCAATGGAGCAAAGAAAACTCGTCGCAATTGGCGTCAGTGTCTGCACCCCCACGGTCGATGACCAAAAAATCACTCGGGGTGTCTAGGGCGATCAGTGCATGGTGCCAAATGCCTGGCGCGTAGTTCACGCCCTGACCCGGGCTGGCCATAAAACACCGAATGCTGGAAAGCTCAGGTGCTTCCCCACCGAGCGCAACCACCACCAAAAAAGGCTGGGCCGCGAGTGGAAAAAACGCCTGACTGCCCAAAGGGTGACGTTCCAGTGCACTCATCGTCAAAGGAAACTGCCGTGGCTGTGCCCTGAAAATACTGATGATCGGATAACCGCCCCCACGCGCTACCTGAATATGCGCCAGGTCGTGGTAACGCTCGGCGTAACCGGCATTGATGGTGAAGTGACGGCGCGCCTCGTTGACCCCGATCACATCGCCAAAAGGACTAAATGCACTGGCAGACAGGGGCTCAATTTTCAACATGAGGAGGCCAGTCTGCAAGTTCAATCAACAATCAATGTCACTCAACTCGGCATGCAGGCTGTCGGCACCCCCCTGGCCCGGCTGCTTCATGAAAGCCAAGCTCATCGCCAAAGTCTGGGCCAGGCACATGGCGGAGGTGAGCGACCTGAAACCACGCAGTTCTGCGTCATTCACCTCAAGCACCAGGTCTGCATGCTTGGCAATCGGGCTCATGCAGGCATTGGTGATGGCCAGCCTTTTGGCACCGCTTTTAAGCACCAGATCACAGGCTTGCAGGGTATCGGCGGCGTAAGGTGGAAAGCTGATGGCAATGAGCAGATCGTGTGCGCTGACGGTGCCAGCTTGCTCCAAAATCGTGCCACCCAGGCCCGTCATCAGGGTCGCCGGCTGCCCCACCCGATTCAGCGCATAGGCCAAATAAGCAGCCACTGCGAACGACCGCCGCAGGCCAAGCACGTGCACCATGCGTGCCTGCTGGATGAGTTCAATAGCCGCTTTCAACGGCAGCGCCGGTGCGTCGGCTTGCAGGTGCTCCAGCGACACAATATTGGCTTGACTAAAAGCACGCAGCACCTCGGCTGGATCATTCGGGTTTTCAAGTGTCAACTCGCCACCAAAATGACGAATGCGCTCGCGGTAGGTGGCTTGGGTGGCTTGCTGTAAAGATTCACGGAACAGCCTCTGCAAGTCTGCGTAGCCGTCGTACCCTAGCGCTTGCGCCATGCGTACGAAAGCTGCCGGTGGAATTTTTGACAACGCGGCCACCTTGGCGATCGGGTTGAGTGCCACATCATTCGGGTGATCAATCGCGTAACGCGCGGCATCGCGCGTGCGCGGTGTCAAGCGCTCAACTTCTCGGCTGATGAGTTTGCGCAGACCGTCAAGCGTGGTGGGTTTTTCAATCTTCATAGCGCCAGAATTGTGTCCTAAAGCAGTCTGCCATCAAAAGGCGCGCACCTCGCCCCGCGGCACAAATTTGCCCATGCCTTCGCGCCCCAGCCAGCGCGCGCCATCGACAATCAAATTGCCCCGCAAAAAGACTTTTTCTACACGGCCACGCAGTTCCCGCCCTTCGAGCAAGGTGTAGTCGCAGTTGCTGTGCAGGTCTTTGGCGCGGATCGTTTGCGTTGCCTTGGGGTCAAAAAGAACCACATCGGCATCGCTGCCAACCGCAATGGTTCCTTTTTTTGGAAACAGGCCAAACAGCTTGGCTGGCGTTGTGGCAATGAGTTCGACAAAGCGATTGAGCGACAACTTGCCCTGCATGACCCCGATATCAAACAAGCTGACCATCCTGGTTTCGATCCCGGGCGCCCCGTTTGGAATCAAAGAAAAGTCGTCTTTGCCACGCATCTTTTGCATGCGGTAGCCGAGGTGGCCTTCTTTCATGCAAAAAGGGCAATGGTCAGTGGCAATCACCTGCAGATCGTCATAACGCAGCGCACGCCACAGGTGTTTTTGATCGTCCGGCTTGCGCAACGGTGGCGTCATCACATACTTGGCAATCTCGAAGTCATCTGTGTTGTAAACAGAGTCGTCAAAAAGCAGGTAATGCGGGCATGTTTCGGCAAAGACCGGAATGCCTTCAGCGCGAGCCGTCACCACATGTTTGAGCGCTTCGTTGCTTGACACATGCACAAAGTAAATGGGCGCCTGCGCCAGTTCAGCCAGCCGAATCCCCCGGTGGGTGGCTTCACCTTCCATGATGGCTGGCCGGGTCATGGCGTGGTAGCGTGGCGAGGTGTGTCCTGCTTCCAAAGCCTCTTTGATGAGCAAATCGATGACGGTCCCGTTCTCAGCGTGCAAGGCGACCATGCCGCCCTCGGCACCCACCTGGCGAAGCATGCGAAAGATGGCTGCATCATCGGCCATCATGACGCCGGGGTAAGCCATGAACATCTTGAAACTGGTGACCCCCTCGTGTTGCATGGCATAGTGCACATCCTTGAGCACCTGATCATCGACGTGTGTCACGATGACATGAAAACTGTAGTCCACCGAGACTTGTGGCTCGGCACTGCGTTGGGCCCGTGCGATGGCCCCCAGCACGGAGTCGGTCGCTGTTTGCAAGGCAAAGTCCACCACCGTGGTGGTACCGCCAAAAGCCGCCGCGCGTGTGCCACTGGCAAAGCTGTCACAGGTGATGGTGGGGCCAATCACGTTTTCCATATGAACATGGGTATCTACGCCACCCGGCAGCACATACAGACCGGTGGCATCAACCACCGCCACGTCCGGACCCACCTCGATGTTGTGCCCAATGGTATGTATCAGCCCATGGCTCATCAACACATCAGCCACGTAGTCATCACAAGCGGTGATGATGCGACCGTTGCGGATCAAGGTGGGCTGGGCGGTGCTGCTGCTCATGAAGCTTTTCCTTATGGGTTCAAGTCAAGTTTGAAGGACGAACGCCATGGGTTGTCAGGCCATCACTTCGTCAAGGTGACGGATCAATCGGTCAATTTCGTCAACGGTGTTGTAGTGCGCCATCGACACCCGAACCACGCCACCCTGCGCTTGCAAGCCCAGTTGTTCAATCAGGCGAATGGCATAAAAGTCACCAAACCGGATACAAATGCCAAATTGATCCATGTGGCGCACGATGTCTTCGGACATGCGCTGTGCCACCACAAAGCTGATGGTTGGCATGCGCCCACCGCCAAGGCTTGACCCCTTGCCGATGATGCGTACCGACTTCTTGGTGTGCAGGTAACTCAGAAGGCGCTCTGCCAAGTCATCCTCATGCCGTTCAAAAGCGTCAAAGGCGCACTGCATCCTTTGTCTGGGCGTGCCGGTCGCGCCCAATTTGGTACCCACGTCTTCGAGGTATTCGCTGATGCCGATGCAACCATAGGAGAGTTCGTAGTTGACGTTGCCCGGTTGCAATTTATAAGGAATAACCTCTGGGCCGATGAAGTAGTGGTTGAGGCTGGGCAAGCTCAGCAGCAAGTCACGCTGAATCCACATCACCGCGTAATGCGGGCCAAAGACCTTGTAGAAACTGAACACATAAACATCTGCGCCACTGGCCTGCACGTCGACCAGACGGTGCGGGGCATACGCCACGGCATCAACACACAACCTGGCACCCGCTGCGTGCACCATCTGGGCCACCTGCGCCACCGGATTGATGGTACCCAGAATGTTGGAGGCATGGGTCATGGCCACCCATTTGACTTTGTCAGTCAGCATGGCCGCCAGATCGCTCAATTCCAGCTCCAGCGTTTGCGGATTGAGCTCCCAGATGCGAACCACGGCGCCCGCAGCCTTGAGCCGCATCCAGCCGCCAATGTTGGCCTCATGGTCGGTATTGGTCACGATGACCTCATCACCCGGCTGGATGCCTCGGGCAATAGCGCAGGTCAAATTGAACATCAGGGACGTCGTGGCGCCGCCCATCACGACTTCATCGTCCATGGGCGCATTGATCAGTTGTGCAACAGACCGCCGCGCCGCCAGCACCCTGGCACCTGCATCCTGGGACTGGGCATAACTTGCTCCGAGCTGCACACTGCTGGTCAGCAGGTAGTCGCGTACCCGATCAGCAACACGGCGCAGCACCTGAGAGCCGCCGGCGTTGTCAAGAAACACGCAATCTTGCTGCAAAGCCGGAAACTCGGCGCGCACATGAGACAGATTCAAGGGACTCGGAGCGTGGGACATGGTGGCCTCTTAATGTTGAAGAATGGCATTCAAAAATGCCTGGGTCCGTGGTTCGCGAGGCGCGCCAAAAAACTGCTCAGGCGCACCTTGCTCGACCAGGCGACCCGCTTCCATAAAAATGACGCGATCGGCTACCCGGCGCGCAAAACCCATTTCATGCGTCACGATCACCATGGTGACGCCGGTGCGGGCCAGGTTTTGCATGACGTCAAGGACCTCGCCCACCATTTCAGGGTCGAGTGCCGACGTGGGCTCATCAAACAGCAGCACCTTGGGCTCCATGGCCAAGGCCCGAGCAATGGCAACCCGCTGCTGCTGGCCACCGGAAAGCTGCCCTGGCAGCTTTCCAGCATGCTCCGCCAGGCCCACTTTTTCAAGCAGGGCAAAGGCGCGCTCATTGGCCTCACGCCGGGCCATGCGCCTGACCCGCAAGGGTCCCAAGGCCACATTGGCCAGCGCCGTGAGGTGAGGAAAGAGATTGAAACTCTGAAACACCATGCCGACTTCAGCCCGTACCTTGGTCAGACCACGGCCCCGTATCACTTTGTCACCATCGACCGTGATGTCACCCTTTTGGTATTCCTCCAACAGGTTGATGCAGCGAATCAGCGTCGATTTGCCAGAGCCCGACGGCCCGATCACCACCACGACCTCGCCTGCGGCAATGTCCAGGTCAATGCCATGCAGGACTTCCGTCTCGCCGTAAGACTTGCACAGTTTGCGAATACAGATCAAGGCACTCATGGGGCTGCTCTTAACGCGTCGCTTGACGGTGTTGGGTTTCAAAATACCCGACCAAACGAACCAATGGCAGCAGCAACAGCAGGTACAGCACCGCCGCGCCGATCAGGGGCGTTGGGTTCGCGGCCAGGGCCTGGGCCTGCGTGGCTTGTTTGAGGAGGTCCGGCATGGCCACCACCGAAGCGAGCGCCGTGTCTTTTAAAACATTGATGCAATTGCTGGTCAAAGGGGGAATAACGATGCGCATAGCCTGCGGCAAGATAACGTCACGCATGCTGTTAAAAAAACTCAACCCAATGGCATCAGCTGCCTCAAACTGACCTTTGGGAATGGCCTCCAGGCCGGCTCTGAAAATCTCTGCGGTGTAGGCACAAGACACCAGCGTGATGGCCGTCGCAGCAGAAGCAAACGACGACATGCGAATGCCGACAAAAGGCAGTGCGTAGTACACCAGCACCAGCAAGACCAGCAACGGAATCGAGCGAAAAACATCGATATAGATACGTGTGATCGCCTGCAAAAAGGGGGCACCATAAACCCGAATCAAGGCCAGGCACAAGCCTGACACAAAACCCGCCAAAATGCTCACCAGTCCCAGAAGAATGGTGACCCACAAGCCCTCGAGCAGCAGCGGCAAGGTGGACTT
>JAQSDS010000389.1 GCA_029946045.1 Rhodoferax sp. | reverse complement strand
CAGGGCGACGGCAGCTACAAGCTCACCGGCAGCAAGATCTTCATCAGCGCGGGTGAACACGATCTGACCAGCAACATCATCCACCTGGTGCTGGCCCGCCTGCCCGATGCGCCCCCCGGCATCAAGGGCGTGAGCCTGTTTATCGTGCCCAAATTCATGGTTAACGCCGACGGTTCGCTCGGTGCGCGTAACGGCATTTACTGCGGCGGCCTGGAACACAAGATGGGCATCAAGTCGAATGCGACCGCGCAAATCGTGCTCGACGGCGCGGTGGGCACGCTGGTAGGTCAGCCCAACAAAGGCATGCAGGGCATGTTTGTGATGATGAACGCCGCGCGCCTGGGGGTCGGCAACCAGTCGCTGGGCCTGACCGAAGTGGCTTACCAGAATGCGCTGGCCTACGCCAAGGACCGGCTCCAGATGCGCTCCCTGACCGGACCCAAGGCCCGGGACAAGGCGGCCGACCCGATCATCGTGCACCCCGATGTACGTAAGATGCTGCTCACTGCCAAGGCCTATGCCGAAGGCGGCCGCGCCCTGATGTGCTTCAGCTCCATGCTGCTGGAAAAAGAGTACCACCACCCCGACGAGGCAGTGCGCAAGGAGTCGGGCGAATTGCTGGCCATGCTGACGCCTATCGTCAAGGCCTTCATCACCGACAACGGATGGACCGCCACTTCGGCTTGCCTGCAGGTGTTTGGTGGTCACGGCTACATTAAGGAATGGGGCATGGAGCAGTTTGTGCGCGACGCCCGTATCAACATGATTTACGAGGGAACCAACACGATCCAGAGCCTGGACCTGCTGGGCCGCAAGGTTCTTTCCAACAACGGTGCCACGCTCAAGCGGTTCGGCAAGCTGATCGGCGCGCTGGTGGCAGAGGAAGGTGTCAACGAAAAGATGGCTGAGTTCATCACCCCGATCGCCATTTTGGGCGATCAAATGACCAAGTTCACCACCGAGCTCGGCTTCAAGGGTTTCCAGAATCCTGACGAGGTGGGCGCAGCCGCCGTGGACTACCTGCGTGTGGCGGGTCACATGGTGTTTGGCTACTTCTGGGCGCGCATGGCGCAGGTGGCCTTGCGCCAGATAGCTGCCGGCAATGCCGATCCGTTTTATGTAGCCAAGCTGCAGACCGCGCGCTTTTACTTTGCCAAATTGTTCCCCGAGACCGCCACCCTGATGCGCACCGCACGCACGGGCAGTCAAGTGCTCATGGACACCGATGCGGCACTGGCCTGATCAATCACTCAAGGAAATAGAACATGACTCGTTTTAATGTCAAAAAAGTCGCCGTGCTCGGCGCTGGTGTGATGGGCGCGCAAATTGCCGCGCATCTGGTCAATTGCAAAGTGCCGGTCATCTTGTTTGATTTGCCCGCCAAGGAAGGCCCGAAAAACGGCATCGTGACCCGTGCCGTGGACGGTCTCAAAAAGTTAAAACCATCACCGCTGGGCGTCACCGGAGATGCCGCGCTGATCCAACAGGCCAACTACGAAGAGCACATGGAACTGCTCAAAGACTGTGACCTCATCATCGAGGCCATTGCCGAGCGCATGGACTGGAAACTGGACCTGTACAAAAAAATTGCGCCCTTTGTCGCGCCGCACGCCATCGTCGCGTCCAACACCTCGGGACTGTCCATCACCCAATTAAGCGAGGTGCTGCCCGAGGAAATCAAACCACGCTTTTGTGGCATCCACTTTTTCAACCCACCGCGTTACATGCTGCTGGTGGAACTCATTGACACGCCCACCACCGAATCACACATCCTCGACCAGCTCGAAGCTTTTGTCACCAGCAAGCTAGGCAAGGGCGTGGTGCGCGCCAAGGACACGCCCAATTTCATTGCCAACCGGGTCGGGGTGGCGGGCATGCTGGCCACCATGAAAGAGGTGGAAAACTTTGGTCTGAGCTATGACGTGGTCGATGACCTGACCGGCAAGAAACTGGGGCGTGCCAGCTCGGGCACCTTCCGCACCGCCGACGTGGTGGGCCTGGACACCATGGCCCACGTCATCAAAACGCTGCAAAACACATTGAGCCTGGCGACCGATCCGTTTTACGCCAGCTTTGCTACCCCCGAAGTGCTCCAAACCCTGATCGACATGGGCCACCTGGGTCAAAAAGCCAAGGCCGGTTTTTTCAAGAAGGTCGGCCGCGACATCTTGCGTTTTGACCTCAAAACCAAGGCTTATGTACCGGGTGGCGAAAAGGCCGACGAGGTCTATGCCCGCATGCTGAAAAAGCCCGCCGCCGAGCGACTGCAACTGCTGCGCAACGCTGAGGGCGCGCAGGGCCAATTCCTGTGGGCGATTTTGCGCAACGCCTTCCATTACGCCGCCGTGCATCTGGGCACCATTGCCGACAACGCGCGTGACGTCGACTTTTGTATGCGCTGGGGCTTCGGCATGAAGCAGGGCCCGTTCGAACTCTGGCAAGAAGCCGGCTGGCTGACCGTGGCAAATATGGTCAAACAAGACATCGACGCGGGCAAAGCACTGTGCAACGCGCCGTTGCCCGATTGGGTGTTCAAGGGGCCCGTCGCCGATGCGGGTGGCGTGCACACGCCGCAAGGCTCGTGGAACCCTTCAACAGGCCAGTTTGTTCCGGTGCGCCAGTTGCCGGTGTACGACCGCCAGCACTTCCCCGAGACGGTGTTGGGCGCGCAGGCGCCCTCGCCTGCCAAGGCCGGCACCACCTTGTTCGAGGACGATGCCATCCGCCTGTGGACGCTTGATGCCGACACAGCCAGCCCCTCCGGTAGCGTGGTGATTGCCAGCATCAAGACCAAAATGCACGCGATCGGCCCGGACGTGATCGCCGGCCTGCTGCAAGGTTTGGCGTTGGCCGAAGACCAGTACAAAGGCCTGGTGATCTGGTCCAACGACGAGGTGTTTTCTGCCGGTGCCGACCTGCAAGCCATGCTGCCGGCGTTCATGACCGGCGGCGTCAAGGCCATTGAAGCTGCCGAATACGAGATGCAGCAGGCCATGCTGAAGCTGCGCTACGCCAATGTGCCGGTGGTATCAGCCGTGCGTGGTCTGGCACTGGGCGGCGGCTGCGAACTGGCCGCCTACAGCGCCCGGCGCGTGGTGGCGATGGAAAGTTACATGGGTCTGGTCGAGGTCGGTGTGGGCCTGGTGCCCGGCGGCGGCGGCCTGGCCTACATTGCCCGGCGCGCGGCAGAAAACGCGGCGCTGTCAACCGGCAAAGACCTGCTGCCCTTCCTGTCTGAGGGCTTCACGGCAGCCGCCATGGCCAAGGTCGGCACCAGTGCCCATGAGTCACGCAAGCTGGGCTACCTGCTGGATGGCGACGTGATCGTGCCGCACAAGGACGAGCTGCTGTTTGTCGCCCTCAATGAGGCCCGCGCCATGTTTGACAGTGGTTACCGGGCCCCGCTCAAGCGCCAATTTGCCGTGGCGGGCCGCAGCGGCCTGGCCACCATCAAGGGCAGCCTGGTCAACATGCGCGACGGCGGTTTCATCAGTGCGTACGACTATTTCATCGGCTGCCAGATTGCCTGGGTGGTCTGTGGTGGCGATGTCGATGCCGGCAGTCTGGTCGACGAGGACTACCTGATGACCCTGGAGCGCCAGGCCTTTGGCACCTTGCTGGGCAACCCGAAAACACAAGAACGCATCATGGGAATGATGCAAAACGGCAAGCCGGTTCGTAACTGATCAAGCTACTGCGCGGCTTTCATGCGTCGTTATCCGGTGCTCGCAATCCTCACGTACAGAAGTACGTTCCGGTTGCTGCGCGCCGTCCGCCTAGCCTGAAAGCCGCTCGCTACGCTTGCTCAGTCACGAACTTCGTTCGACTATTTACCTTCGACTGTCATAGAAAAGAGTCACCATGAAACAAATTCAAGAAGCCTACATCGTCGCGGCCACACGCAGCCCCATTGGCAAATCGCACCGCGGCTATTTCCGCAACACCCGGCCAGACGACCTGCTGGTCAAGGTGCTGCAGTCGGCTTTGGCGCAGGTGCCGGGGCTGGACCCCGCGGCAATAGAAGACATTGTCTGCGGCTGTGCCATTCCCGAAGGTCCGCAGGGCCTGAACATTGCCCGCATTGGCGCCGTGCTGGCGGGCTTGCCGGTGAGTGTGGGCGGTGTCACCATCAATCGGTTTTGCGCCTCGGGCGTCACAGCGATCCAGATGGCCGCTGACCGGATTCGCGTGGGCGAGGCTGACGTGATGATCGCCGCCGGTGCAGAGAGCATGAGCATGGTGCCGATGACTGGCAACGCGCCGTCGTTTTCACCGCTGATGTTCGAGCGTGACGAAGACATCGGCATTGCTTACGGCATGGGTCTGACCGCCGAAAAAGTGGCGACCCAGTGGAAAGTCAGCCGCGAAGCGCAAGATGCCTTTGCGCTGCAGTCGCACCAGCGGGCGCTGGCAGCGCAAGCAGCGGGTTATTTCACCGCCGAGACCACGCCCATCGAGGTCACCGACCGCTCACCCAACCTGGCCACCGGTGAAGTCATCGAGAAAAAACGTGTGGTGACGCTGGACGAGGGCGCACGCGCTGACACCTCGCTCGAAGGTTTGGCCAAGCTGAAAAATCCGTTTGCCGCGCGTGGCACGGTCACGGCGGGCAACAGCTCCCAAACCTCGGACGGTGCAGGTGCCCTGATTCTGGCCAGTGAAAAAGCGGTCAAGCAGTTTGGCCTGAAGCCGCTGGCACGTTTTGTCAGTTTTGCCGCCAAAGGGGTGCCGCCGCAGTTCATGGGCATTGGTCCGATCGAGGCGATTCCGGTGGCACTGCGCCATGCCGGTTTGACGCTGGACCAAATGGACTGGATCGAGCTCAACGAAGCCTTTGCCGCGCAGTCGCTGGCGGTCATCAACACGCTGGGGCTGGACCCGGCCAAGGTGAATCCGATGGGTGGGGCCATTGCTTTGGGCCACCCACTGGGCGCCACCGGCGCCATTCGCGCGGCCACCCTGATCCATGCGCTGCAGCGCACCCAGGGCAAATACGGCATGGTCACCATGTGCATCGGCATGGGCCAGGGCGCCGCCGGTATCTTTGAGCGCGTCTGAGTCTGCTAACCTATGGCCCATGAAAAATTTGACCGCTGACCTCCTGATCGACACCGCTGGCGGTGTCACCACCCTCACGATCCATCGGGTTGCCAAAAAGAACTCGTTTACCACCGCCATGTACGCCGGCATGGCCGATGTGCTGGACCAGGCGCAGGCCGACCCGTCCGTGCGGGTGCTGGTGATCCAGGGCCACGAGACCATTTTCAGCGCCGGCAACGACATTGCCGATTTTCTGCAAACACCGCCCACCACCCTGGACGCGCCAGTATTTCGCTTCATGCGCGCCATCAGCAGCTTCACCAAGCCCATTGTGGCCTCGGTGTGCGGACCGGCGGTGGGCATTGGCACCACCATGCTGTTCCATTGCGACCTGGTCTATGCCGGCGATAACGCGGCCTTTTCCATGCCCTTTGTGAACTTGGGGGTCTGCCCTGAAGCGGCCAGCAGCCTGCTGGCGCCGCAGCGCATGGGTTACGGCCGAGCCGCCGAGGCGCTGCTGCTGGGCGAGCCCTTCATGGCCGAAGCCGCCTTGGAGATGGGCCTGATCAGCCGCATCGTGCCCCCGGCCGAGGCCAACGCACTGGCCCAGCGCCAGGCGCAAAAACTGGCTGCCAAACCCATGGCCTCGCTGCTGGCCAGCAAACGCCTGATGAAGCAGGGGCAGGCCGAGCTGGTCGCCCAGCGCATGGCCGAAGAAGGCACGCTGTTTGGCCAGATGCTGGCCGAGCCCGCGGCGCAGGAAGCCTTTGCCGCGTTCATGGAAAAACGCAAACCCGACTTCAGTGCCTTCTGATGCGCGCCGTCCTTGCCAGCATCGTCCTGCTACTTGGCCTGAGCCTGGGTGCCCCTGGGCACGCCCAAACCCCCGGCGAAGTGGCCGTGGGCAGTGTGTTGCGCGAGGCCACGATGCTTGGGCTTAACGGCCCGGACCGAAAGATCTCGGCTTTTCGCGGCAAGCCCCTGATCATCAACGTCTGGGCCAGCTGGTGTCCGCCCTGTATCGCGGAAATGGGCTCGCTGGAGCGGCTGGCCTGGAGCGAGCTGGGCCTGCAACTCACCGTGATCGGGATCTCGACCGATGACTACCCGCAAGCGGCCAAGGCCTTCCTGACCAAAAGCCATGCCACCCTGAACCATTACATTGACCGCCAATTGGAACTGGAAAACATGCTCGGGGCCAAGCACCTGCCGCTGACGCTGCTGGTCGACGCCCAGGGCCGGGTGCTGAGCAAGATTGTCGGTGCGCGCGACTGGGACAGCGCCCAGTCCCAACAGTTGATCCGCACCACGTTTCGCGGTACGCTAGCCGCCCCTAAAAAGTAAATTCAACCCACAGGAGACCTGCCATGCGTCAACTTAAATGTGTGAAACTGCCCCTTGCCAGCCTGCTGCTGACCTGCGCCGCCCTGAGCGCGTGGGCGCAGCCACTGGAGGTGGAAGGTGTCAAGCTTGAGGCCAGCAGCCAGCTGGGGGCGGCCAAACTGCAACTCAATGGCGCTGGCCTGCGTACCAAGGTCTTCTTCAAAGTCTACGTGGCGGCCCTGTACACGCCCCAAAAAGCCACCAGTGCTGACCAATTGCTGGCGCAAAAAGGCGCACGCCGCGTCACCATCACCATGCTGCGTAACGTCGACGCCGAAAGCTTCGCTGCAGCGCTGAATGACGGCCTGCGTGACAACCACACCGAGGCCCAGTTTGCCGCCATGAAGCCAAGAATTGACGCCCTGAATGCCAACCTGAAGGCCGTGGGCGAAGCCAAAAAAGGCGACGTGATCCATATCGAGTTTGTGCCAGACGCGGGCACGCAGGTCACCGTCAACGGTCAGGTCCGTGGCAGTGTGATTGCGGGTGAGGACTTTTTCACCGCCGTGCTGCGCATCTGGTTGGGTGACAAGCCGGTGGATGCCAGCCTCAAGAAAGCCTTGATTGGCAGTTGATCGCTGCGCTCTGCGACCCCAGGATACCCGATGACCCCAGCCGCTATTGCGCCCGCAGACATTGAATTTGAAGCCGAATTTGTCGCCGGATTGACCAAAGTATTTGAAGATCTGATCGTTTTCAACCAGGTGCTGGGGCTCAAGATCACCTCACTCAAACCAGACCAGGTGCGTGCGCGCATCAACATGAAGCATGAGCTGGTGGGGCACTACGCCTACAACCGCATCCACGGCGGTGTCATCAGCGCCGGCCTGGATGCCATGGGCGGCCTGGCGGTGATGGCAGCCATTGGTGCGCGCCACATGAACGAAACACCGCAACAGCGCCTGCAGCGTTTTGCCAAGCTTGGCACCATTGACCTGCGCATTGACTACCTGCGCCCGGGCATTGGCGAATGGTTTGAGCTGCGCGCCGAGGTGATGCGCCTGGGCTCACGCGTGGCCTCCACCCGCATGGAATTTCTGGGGGCCGACGGCAAGCTGCTGTCCACAGGTTCTGCAGCCTATATCGTTTCGTAATCAGGCGGCTGGCTTGGGCACTGCGCGCGGTTTGCCGTTGTCATCGATCGCCACATAGGTGAGCGAAGCTTCCGTCACCTTCGTGTAGTTGCCCTGGGCACCGATGTGCTCGGCATAGACCTCGATCTTGACGGTGATGGAGCTGCGCCCAATGCGCACCAGCTTGCCAAAGAACGACAGAACGTCGCCCAAGCGCACCGGCTGCTTGAAGATGAATTCGTTCACCGCCACCGTGGCCATGCGGCCATTGGCATAGGGCGCCGCCATCACGGCGCCCGCCAGGTCCACCTGCGCCATGACCCAGCCACCAAAGATATCGCCATTGACATTGAGGTCGCCCGGCATCGGAATGACCTTGAGCACCAATTTTTCATCGGTGGGCAGTTGCACTGCTTTGGTGTCAGTGTTTGCAGACATGGTCACAATCCTTACATAGTTTTAAATTCATCAGGATTGTCCCCCATGCGCAGCCATTCATCCAGTCGTCACGGCGGCACCACCTTACCCACGAGCGGCCAGGGCGCGGCGCCCGTTCGCTCCGACTGGGCCACCCTGCAGCGCCTGTTTCCCTACCTGTGGCAATACAAGTGGCGGGTGATCGCGGCACTGGCCTTCATGGTGGGCGCCAAGCTGGCCAATGTGAGTGTGCCGCTGCTGCTCAAGGAGCTGGTCGACACCATGAACCCCAAGGGGCCCATCGGCGTCGAAGCGCTGCTGGTGGTGCCGCTGGGTCTGCTGGTGGCTTACGGGCTGCTACGCCTGTCCACCACCCTGTTTGCCGAACTGCGCGAGCTGATTTTTGCCAAGGCCACCGAGGGTGCGTCGCGTTCCATCAGCCTGCAGGTGTTCCGGCACCTGCATGCGATGAGCCTGCGCTTTCACCTGGAACGCCAGACCGGTGGCATGACACGCGACATCGAACGCGGCACCCGCGCCGTGCACTCACTCATCAGCTATTCGCTCTACAGCATCTTTCCGACGTTGATCGAGGTGGCGCTGGTGCTGAGCATTCTGGCGGTTAAGTTCGACATGTGGTTTGCCTGGATCACCATCGCAGCGCTCATTCTCTACATTGTGTTCACGATTCTGGTGACCGAGTGGCGCACCCAGTTCAGAAAACAGATGAACGAGCTCGACAGCACCGCGCACAGCCGGGCCATCGACTCGCTGCTGAACTACGAGACGGTGAAATATTTCAACAACGAGGAGTTTGAGGCGCGCCGCTACGACGACAACCTGGAGCGCTACCGCAAAGCGGCACTCAAGAGCCAGACCACTTTAAGCCTGCTCAATACTGGCCAGCAGCTCATCATTGCCGCCGGTCTGGTCGCCATGCTGTGGCGTGCCACCCAGGGCGTGGTCGATGGCCGCATGACGCTGGGCGACCTGGTGATGGTCAATGCCTTCATGATCCAGCTCTACATTCCTCTGGGCTTTCTGGGCGTGCTGTACCGTGAAATCAAGCAGGGCCTGACCGACCTGGAAAAAATGTTCACGCTGATGGAGCGCGAGCGCGAAATTGCCGATGTGCCGGGGGCGCCGGCCCTGACGCTGGCACCTGACAGCGCGAGCGTGGTGTTCCAGAACGTGAACTTTGCCTACGAACCGGCGCGCCCGATCCTGCACGACATCAGCTTTGACATCCCCGCGGGCAAGACGGTGGCGGTGGTCGGGCCCTCGGGTTCGGGCAAATCGACGCTGGCGCGGCTGCTGTTTCGGTTCTACGACGTGCAAGGCGGCCAGATCCTGATCGCCGGGCAGGACATCAAACAGGTCACGCAGGCCAGCGTGCGCCAAGCCATCGGCATCGTGCCGCAAGACACCGTGCTGTTCAACGACACGGTGGAGTACAACATCGCCTACGGCCAGCCCGGCGCCACACACGAGCAGGTGATCGAGGCTGCGCAGTCGGCGCATATTCACAGCTTTATTGCCGCCACCCCCAAAGGCTACG
Source organism: Rhodoferax sp. (assembly GCA_029946045.1). GTDB lineage: Bacteria > Pseudomonadota > Gammaproteobacteria > Burkholderiales > Burkholderiaceae_C > Rhodoferax. The sequence continues at coordinate 11,741 of JAQSDS010000389.1, read as the reverse complement.
AGACCATGGTGGGCGAGCGCGGACTGAAATTATCGGGCGGAGAAAAGCAGCGTGTCGCGATTGCCCGCACGCTACTGAAAAACCCGCCGATTCTGATCTTTGACGAAGCCACCTCGGCGCTGGACTCGGCCAACGAACGCGCCATTCAGGCCGAGTTGCAAAGCGTGGCAAAAAACAAGACCACACTGGTCATTGCGCATCGCTTGTCTACCGTGGTCGACGCGCACGAGATTCTGGTGATGGAAGCCGGCCGCATTCTGGAGCGCGGCACCCATGCGGCGCTCATGGCCGCGAACGGGCGCTACGCGCAGATGTGGGCCTTGCAGCAAAGTTCGGAGTAGCTGGCGCGCTTACTTGCCGCGTCCGCCACCACCATTACCGCCGCCGTTACCGCCGCCACTGTTGCCGCCTTTACCCCCACTGTTGTCCGCACCCGTGCCGCTGCGGTTGCTGGCGTTTGCACTTTGACCACGCTGACCGGACTCTGTGGGCTTGTTGGCTGCGTTTTGCGTCGCGGGATCGGCACGGTTGGCGGCACTGACGACGGCACCCAAATTAAGGCCCAGGGCGTTGGCGATCTGGCCCCATCCCATGCCGTCATCGCGCATCTTCTGAATGTTGCTTTCGACAGTCGGAAGATCCTGCGTGCTGTCTTTAGCCAAGCTAGCCTTTGCCAAATCGGCAGTGAAGCTTCTGCTGGGCGAAGTTTGCACATCGGTTGTTGCTGGTGGGGTGGGGTCAGTGACTGTTTGTGCCGAGGCGGCAAGGCCGCCAAGTAAAGCCGCAGACACAAGGCAAACAGCCCAAGTTTTTTGAGTCAATTTCATGATGTCCTCCGGAGAGTTAAATAAAACAACAGTCTAAACCTCCCACGCTGCATCAGGGAACAGGTTTGTAAGCAGTTGTGGTGGGTTGACAGGTTCAGGGCCGCATCAAGTCCTCGATGGCGTCCATGACGATCATCGTGCCAATGGCCACCAGCAGAATGTCATTGGCAACGCGCACATACTTGTACCCGGCAGGCGGCAGCCCAATTTGGGTAACCACTCCCCTGGGTAACGGATACCAGACCACGGATGCGGGCAGCGGCTGACCCCGGGACCATTTTTTAGCCTGGCCGGGCGGCATGCAGCCATTGTTTTTCTTGGCCAGCCCTGGCGGGCAGCGCCCTTTGGCCTGCAAGTTTCCGTAATAGCGCGACACCGCCTGGCGTTGCTGATCCTGGAAGTAGGCACCAACCAGGATTTCCTGCCTGGCCTGCGCCGGGGGTTTTGAGGCGTTGGCCCCCCCCTGGCCAACCCAGTCAGGCTTGGCAGCCATGGCGACCACCGAACCGGCCAGGGCCACCGCGACCAGCACCGATTTCAGAGGTGCGGATTTCTTGCAAATTGCTGTTGACATAGACTTGAATCCTTTCCCTTTCTACTCATAGGCACCCATGCTATACCGCAATCTTGGCAAAAGCAATTTGAAAGTCTCGACCCTCTGCCTGGGTACCATGATGTTTGCCGACCAGACCGCGCTGGCAGACGCGGCCGCTATCGTGGTGGATGCCAGCGACCATGGCGTGAACTACATCGACACCGCCGACAACTACAGCAAAGGTGGCTCGGAGACCATGGTGGGCCAGCTGCTCAAGGGCCAGCGCCATGACTGGGTACTGGCCACCAAGCTGGGCAACGCGATGTCGGACCGGGTCAACGAAGGCCATTACTCGCGCAGCTGGATGCTGCGCGAAGTGGCGGCTTCGCTGGCACGCCTGCAAACAGATTACGTGGACATTTTGTACCTGCACCGGGACTTTGACGGCATGAACCTGGAAGAGCCCTTGCGCGCCCTCGACGCGATGCTGCGTGCGGGTCAGATCCGCGCCTGGGGCGTGTCCAATTTTCGGGGCTGGCGCATTGCCGAACTGGTGCACCTGGCGGCGCAACTGGGCATGCCGGGCCCGGTGGTGTGCCAGCCCTATTACAACCTGCTCAACCGCATGCCCGAAGTGGAGGTGCTACCGGCCTGCGCGCATCACGGTATCGGCGTGGCGCCTTACAGCCCGGTAGCGCGTGGTGTGCTCACCGGCAAATACCTGCCGGGGCAGCCACCGGCACCGGACAGCCGCGCCGGCCGCGGTGACCTGCGCATCGCACAGACCGAGTTCCGTGAAGAGTCCCTGTTGATTGCGCAACAGCTCAAGGTGCACGCAGAAAGCCGCGGCGTCAGCCTGGCCCAATTTGCGACCGCCTGGGTGCTGGCCAACCGGGTGGTCAGCTCGGTCATCGCCGGGCCACGCACGCTCCAGCAGTGGCAGGACTACCTGCCAGCGCTCGACTATGTATTCACCCCGCAAGATGAGGCTCTGGTGGACAGCCTGATCCAACCTGGCCACCCCTCCACGCCCGGCTACACCGACCCAAGCTACCCGCCCACAGGCAGGCTCGGTGCAAGCTGAACACGAGCGCGGCCCACTACACTCGGAAGGCTTTTCATCTCCCTCTGCATTCCCCATGGATATTTTTGTTCTCTTCCTCTTGCTGGCCATCGGCATGCATGTTCTCAAAACGCGCGAGCAAGCGCAGCGCATTGGCCTGCTCGGGAGCTACCTGGGGCAATTCCAGATAGAAAAGCTGATGCAGGATGTGCTAAGCGGCTACCAGCGCGCGCTCGGCGAGGCCGACCCTGAGCGACAGGTCCAGGTGTGGCGCCATCTGGAAACCGCAGAACAAACGCTGAGCGAGCAGTTCAAGCGTTTTGCGCTCGAATTTGCCAAAGTGACCGAGCCGCAGGCCCGGCTCAGTCGCTTGCCACTGGCCCTGCCTTTTGTAACGCAGTATGTCCCGGCCAGTACGCTGGACCTGCGCAAATTGCTCAGCGTGCACGCGCATGGCATCAGCCAGGCAGCACAAAGCCAGCCAGACCAGTCTGCCAAAAACAAGGCGTTCACACTGTCGGCCGAGCTGATGCTGATGCAACACAGCTGTCACTGGTTTTGCCGCTCCAAAATGGTCGCCTCGGCACGTTTGCTGGCGCGCTACCAAACCGCTTATGCCCAGGTGCTGGCGGCTGTGGCCCCATCAACCCGGCAAGCCTACCTCCAATTGACCGGAAACTGAGCTGCCGACACCGCAAGCGGCCTGGTCTGGTACACAATCTCGCCCCATGGAAACCAAATGGCTTGAAGATTTTGTGAGCTTGGCTGAAACCCGTAGTTTCAGCCGTTCGGCGCAATTGCGCCATGTCACACAACCCGCGTTTTCGCGGCGCATCCAGTCGCTGGAAGCCTGGGCCGGCTCTGACCTGGTGGACCGCAGCAGCTACCCCACGCGCCTGACACCCGCAGGTGAAACACTGCATGACCAGGCGCTGGAAGTGCTGCAGGCACTGCAGACCACGCGTGCCATGCTGCGCGGCCACGCGACCTCGGCGCAGGACGTGATCGAGTTCGCCGTGCCGCACACGCTGGCGTTCACGTTTTTTCCAGCCTGGGTGTCGGCCCTGCGCGAGACCTTCGGCCCCATCAAAAGCCGGCTGATTGCGCTCAATGTGCACGATGCCGTCATGCGTTTGGTCGAAGGCAGTTGCGACCTGTTGATTGCCTACCACCATCCATCCCAACCCAACCAGCTTGACGCAGACCGCTACGAAATGGTCAGCCTGGGCGAAGAGGTGATCGCCCCCTATGTCAAGCCTGACGAGCACGGCAAGCCCCTTTTCGAATTGCCCGGCAAGGCCGGGCGGCCGCTGCCTTACCTGGGCTACGCGCAAGGCGCCTATCTGGGCCAGATGGTGGAGCTGATCCTGAAACACAGCAGCGCCCCGATTCACTTTGACCGGGTCTACGAGACCGACATGGCCGAAGGCCTGAAGGCCATGGCGCTGGAAGGCCATGGTGTGGCCTTTTTGCCCTTTAGTGCGGTACGCAAGGACCTGCGCGCGCACAAGCTGGTGAGCGCAGCGCCGCCCGATCTCAAGGACCTCAGCATCACCATGGAAGTGCGTGCTTACCGCGAACGCCCGACGCACCGAGAAGCGCTCAAGCCTGGCTTGCCTGCTGGCCGCCAGGGTGTGGATGCCCACAAACACAACGCACAAGCCCTGTGGGACTACCTGATCGCCCACCACGGCGCCCTTTCATAACCAATGATGCCAAAGCCATGATCAATTCCCTGACCCTGACCCGCCCGGACGACTGGCACCTGCATGTGCGTGACGGTGCTGCACTTGCCACCGTGGTGCCGCACACGGCGGCCCAGTTTGCCCGCGCTGTCATCATGCCCAATTTGCGCCCGCCAGTGACCACCACCGCACAAGCGCTGGCCTACAAGGCGCGCATCCAGGCAGCGGTTCCCGCCGGCCTGGCGTTCGAACCGTTGATGACGCTGTACCTCACCGACATCCTGCCGCCCGATGAAATTACCCGCGCCCGGGAGGCCGGCATGGTGGCCGTCAAGCTTTACCCGGCCGGCGCAACCACCAACAGCGATGCCGGTGTGACCGACCTGCGCAAAACCTACGCCACGCTCGAAGCCATGCAGCGCGCGGGCATGCCGCTGCTGGTGCACGGCGAAGTGACCTCGCCCGACATTGACCTGTTTGACCGCGAGGCGGTGTTCATCGACACCCAGCTGATCCCGCTGCGCCGCGATTTTCCCGAGTTGAAAATTGTGTTCGAGCACATCACCACGCGGGAGGCAGCGCAGTACGTAGCCGAGTCGGATCGTTTTACGGCGGCCACGCTAACCGCGCACCACCTGCTGTACAACCGCAACGCCATCTTTACCGGCGGCATCCGCCCGCATTACTATTGCCTGCCGGTGCTCAAGCGCGAAAGCCACCGCCAGGCCTTGCTGGCAGCAGCCAGCAGCGGCAACCCGAGGTTTTTCCTCGGCACCGACAGCGCGCCACACCCAGTGCACCTCAAGGAACATGCAAGTGGCTGCGCCGGCTGCTACACCGCGCACGCCGCCCTGGAGCTGTATGCCCAGGCATTTGATGCCATGGGTGCGCTCGACAAGCTGGAAGCCTTTGCCAGCTTCAACGGGGCCGACTTTTACGGTCTGCCACGCAACACCGGCACAGTCACACTCAAGCGCGAAACCTGGACCGTGCCAGAAAGTTATGCCTTTGGCGAAGCCGAACTCAAACCACTGGGTGCAGGCGAGTCATTGGCGTGGCGGCTGGTGTAGCAGCGGTTGCTTGCGCTTTGCTAAGCGCTCATTTTTTTAGCCGCGCATCAGCGCCTCAATCTCGGCCACAGCCACCGGCACGTCACGGGTCAGCAGCGTGCAGCCGGCCTCAGTGACCACAGCGTCGTCTTCAATGCGGATGCCGATGTTGTGAAAGTGCTCGGGCACGCCATCTGCCGGGCGCACGTAGATGCCGGGTTCGATGGTGAGCGCCATGCCTGGGCGCAACATGCGCGCCGGGCGGTCCTTGATGGTGGCGCCGGTGAGCGCATCTTGGCGCGTGCTGAATTGGCCGATTTCGCCGGGTTCGGTGTAATCGCCGCAGTCGTGCACGTCCATACCGATCCAGTGGCCGGTGCGGTGCATGTAAAACTGGAAGTAAGCACGTTGCTCGATCACATCGGCCAGGCCGCCAACCTTGTTGCGGTCAAGCAGGCCGACATCGAGCATGCCTTGTGCCAGCACTTTGACCGCCGCGTCGTGCGGGTCGGTAAAGCGCGCACCCGGTCGGGTAGCGGCAATGGCGGCCTCTTGTGCAGCCAGCACCACTTCGTAAAGCGTGCGCTGTGGCCCGGTAAAGACGCCATTGGCCGGAAAAGTGCGGGTGATGTCCGAAGCATAGGTATCGAGCTCGCAGGCGGCGTCGATCAGTACCAATTCGCCATCCCGAACCAGGCCGCGGTCGGCACGGTAGTGCAGCACACAAGCGTTGGCACCAGCGGCCACGATGGAGCCGTACGCGGGGAATTGCGAGCCGTGGCGGCGAAACTCGTGCAGCAGTTCGGCCTCCAGATGGTATTCACGAACCTCCTGCCCGGCGCGCAGCATATTGGCTGATGTCTGCATGGCGCGAATGTGGGCGCCAGCGCTGATTTGCCCGGCGCGCAGCATGGTGGCTTGCTCATACGTGTCCTTGACCAGCCGCATCTCATCGAGCAAGCCGCACAGGTCGTTCTGCGTTTTCGGACACAAGGCACCATAACGCACGCGTGCCCGCAAACTGTCAAGCCAATGGGCGATGCGAGTCTCAAGCCCCTTGTGGGTGGCAAACGGGTACCAGACGGCATCGCGGCCATCGATGAGTGCCGGCAATTGGGCATCGAGCTCGGCCACGGAATATGCGGCCTCCAGCCCCAACTGATCAGGCGCAGCCAAAGGCCCAAGCCGGTAGCCGTCCCAAATTTCGCGCTCCATGTCCTTGGGCTGACAAAACAGCGTGCTGCGGCCGTCACCGGTCACAACCAGCCAGGCCTGGGGCTCGGTAAAGCCCGTCAAGTAATAAAAATAGCTGTCAGCGCGGTACGGAAAGTCGCTGTCGCGGTTGCGCTGCTGCTCAGGTGCGGTGGGAATGATGGCAACGCCATTGGCGCCGATTTTTTGGGCCAGCAGGGCACGGCGTTGGGCATAAACAGAGCGGGGATGCATGACAAAATTCCTTGTACGAAGCAATGGCAGGATGGGATGCGGGGGCGATTCACGCCAGCATAGCAAGCGGCCAGGTTACCCAATTTTCCAGACCCACTCAGAGAAAGTCACCTTCATGAGCGCTAAGCAAATCCTAGCCGTGAATTAAAGCATAAGCGGCAGTTCACAGAACCATTCCCGATGGCCAGAGTGCGATGTCTTGTGATTCCGATGTCGACCAAGCCTGGACCTGTTCAGTGTGGATGCGAATGTAGGTGCCGGTGATGGATATCAGGGTCATGTGTGTGCTCGTGCATGAGCCTCGGGTGATGATGCAAGTGAGCGTGCGGCTCTTGGCCGTTCCAGGCAAAGTCATGGCTGTGCAGGTGGTGTTCATCGTGGCGATGTTGATGGCTGTGGTCCTGTTCGTCATGGGTATGCTCATGAAAATGCCGCTCTCTTAGGTGCAGCCAGACACCCATTCCCATCAGAACGGAAGCGGCCCAAAACACGGCATCCGGCACCTCTGGCCATAACAAAAGGGAGATCGCAACGCCAAACAGCGGAGCCACTGAAAAGTAAGCGCCAGTTCTGGCCGTGCCCAAGGTTCTGAGGGCCACAACAAAGAGGGTCAAGCTCAGCCCATAGCCAAAAAACCCAACCACCAGACTGCTCACTATTGAGTTCAACGCTGGCAACGAAGCTCCGTTGATGATGGCCAAGCCAGTGTTACAGGCACCGGCCAGCAAGCCCTTCAGGCAGGCAACAAACATGGCATCATTGGTAGACACCTTGCGAGTGAGGTTGTTGTCCACCGCCCAGCACAAACAGGCGCCAACAACAAGCAGCGCGCCATATGACAGCGCCATGCCTCCAGGCTGCCAGGAAAGCAGGACGCCACCCAGAACGATACAAGCCATGCCTGCAACGAGGTGGCGGTCCGCATTCTCCTTGAACACGACCCAGGCAATCAACGCAGTAAAGACCCCTTCAACGTTGAGGAGCAACGAGGCGTTGGCACCGGATGTTTGGGTGAGTCCAAACATCAGCAGCACCGGGCCCCACATTCCGCCGGCAACGATGGCCCCCATCAACCAGAGCAGTTCCTGACGTGGAATAAGCAGGCGCGACACCGTTTGATGGCTAGCCCGTTCCTTGACGCGCCGCGCCAACAACAGCACGGCAAGCCCCAAGCCACTACCCAGGTACAACAGCCCAGCAAGAAGCAGTGGCGGGACATCAATGCTCAAGAGTTTTGAAAGCGGCGTGCTGGCTCCGAATAACAGAGCCGCGACAATCGCAGGAGTGACTTTATGGAAAAGCATATCGCAAGTGAATCACAAAAACAGTGCGGAGCCACTTTCCATGTTATCGCCGACTTGAAAAAGTGTCATGCGTTTGAGCGCTCCGTGGTGCAGTTCAAGCTGCTGCGGCTCAGACTGGGGCAGCGTCCTGCAATAGCCCGACAAACGCCAATCGACCCGGCCGACACACAAGCGGAACGGTGGATTGACCAAAAGTGATGCGCGAGCTGAATTTTGGCAAAAAAAAAGCCCTCAAAAGGGCCCTTTGGCGGAAGCGGTGAGATTCGAACTCACGAACCCTTGCGGGTTGCCGGTTTTCAAGACCGGTGCAATCGACCACTCTGCCACGCTTCCAGCGGGGTGGATTCTAACCCGGCAATTCAGGCCACATTGCATTCGCGACGCAGCAAGGCCAGGGCATCGAGCAATTTGGTATCGCGGTCACTGAGCAGGCTGGCTTGGGACTCGAAAACAAATTCCTGCCAGAGCCCGATGAAGTCGTCTTGGTGCTGTTCCGGCGCATGGGCTTGCAGGTACTGTGTGGCCAGCGCCGGCTGCCAGCCGTGTTTGCGGATCTTGCGCACCAGGGTGGCGGCGGTTTTGTCGGTCAGCAGGGTTTTGGGCGCGCTGCCCGCAGCCACGCACAGGCACAGCGTCAGCACGGTGCCGTCGTCACTGTGGCCCTGGGTTAACTTGTCCCAGGCCGAGGACCGGTTACGGTCATGCTGGCTGACTTCGCTCAAGGCGTCTTCAAGCCAGAAATAGCGGCCCATAAAGGCAGGCGTCTGGTCAAACAACTTGCGCGCTGACACGCGCGCGTCAAGCAAACGAGGCCAGTCCGCCAGCACCGACTGGCGCACAACCTCCACCACCGCGTGGTAAACCTCGGGCAGGTTTTTAGGCAGGGTCAACTGCGCCGATGCGGCTTGCTGTTTGCGCAAGCCAGCAACCATTTTCTCGAAGGTGACCCAGTCCGGTAGTTCCTTGCGCCGTGTCAGGTTCAGCAGCAAAGCGGTGCGGATCACGGCCTCGGCATCGGGCTCGGCGTCCTGCAGCTCGTCAGCCGACAGGCCCAACTGGTCGGCAAACCAGAGCGCCGCTTCGACCACCAGCACGGCGTGCTGGCGCGCCAGAAATTCGGCCTGGTAGTCGGCGTGACTGGCCAGCGACCAGCGCGCCAGTTGCGGGATGTGGCGGTCGCTGAAACCGCCGCGCTCGTTCATGCCAAAGTGGGTGTTTTGCGGCATCACGATCAGCGCTTTGAGCAAGTCCGAGCCGGCCTTGGAGCGCGACAGCAGGGAATGGTCGCGCAGCAGCGCGGCCGCCACACGCAGCTCGCCGCTACTTTCATCCTGCAGGTGCAGACTGACCAGGTTCACCAACCGGTCGCGCGCTTTTTCAAGTTCAGGACGCAAATACTCGCTGCCAAAATAGCGCGCAATCTGGACCATACCCTTGGGCGCTTCCTCGGCCATGGCAACCAGTCTGGCTTGGTCAATCAGGCCATGTTGCACACCGTAGAGCAGGGCCTTTTCAAAAAATGGCCTCGCATCAAACAGCGATATCCCTGGGTTGGATTCAGGCTGGAGCAGCGTCATTTCAAATCGCGGATTCTTCGTCGGGGTCAATGGCGGCGGGGGTGGCTTTGCCGCGGTCGGTGTCGCTGGTCTCAAACTTGCCGTCGTCCTCGGCCAGATCTTCTTCGTCCAGACCCAGCTCAAAAGCACGCGCCTTGGCGCGCAGCACCAGTAGCATTTCGATGAACAGGTCAGGATTTTCGTAGCGCAACAGCCAGGCCAGTTGCATCCAGTCGGAGTCAGCTACTTCGTCCTGGTCCAAGCGCGCGCTGGCATAGGCGTTGGCGCGCAGTTCGTCTTCTGACAGCATGTCGCCATCGTCTTCAACCGTGTCAAAGGTGCCGGTGCGGGCAAAAGCTTCAATGCGGCTCCATTTTTCTTCAAAATAGTCGGCCAGCGCTTCGCTGCCGCCTTCGAGGTCGCCGATGGCATTGACGAAGGCCAGCGGGTCAGCACCGTCCCGGAAAATGATCGAATTCATCATGCCGCGCAAATGGCTGCGGGTGAGGTCGCGGTACTGTTTTTCAATGACTACCGCGCGGGCAAACTGCTCAGGCGTGAGCATCAGGTTGATGATGGAAGAACGCGAGTTGTCGTACTCGCGAATCACCGCCAGCACATCCTTGGGTGGCAACTGTTCCAGCACCTCCATCAGCGCGCCGTCACCCTCCCGGTCGGCCAGTTCAACCAGAGCTGACTCTGCGCCCACGATATCGCCTGCGGCAATCAGGGACTGCGTTTTTTCGATCAAAGCCAAATGCTGCATGGAAGGTTCCTGTGGAGTCGATGAGGGGCTGCGGGTGCGGCGGTTTTAGTATTTGCGGTCAAAGCCGTGTTCTTACAGCCAGGCGCCACAAGACTCTTCATGGTCATGGTGCTGTTCGCCGTCCTTGTCAAACTCGTCAGCGTGGTCCTGGCGGCGCACCGCGCCGTGCTCGCCCCCGGCCTCGTGGGCATTGTCTTCATGCGCGGCGCCCTCTTGGTGGTGCGGCGAGGGCCGTTGGTATAGATACTCCAGCGCTGCTGCCACCACCATGAACCAGTCGCCCTGCGGCTCGGGCAACAAGCTGTCAGCCAGCTCCTGCGCCCAGGGGGTCAGTTGCACGGCATCATGCAAGCTGCTCCAGTCGGGAAACTCGTCCGACTCCAGAGTGAGCACCTGCTCCATCACGGCCGGCAACTCAAAGTGAAAGCCGTCATGGAACACCACAGCCACCATTTCGGGGCTCAGTTCCATCATTTGCTTCAAGAAGTTGATCTGACCACGTTTCTCCAGCAGGCGCTTGCGCAGTACATTGCGCCCCTCCGAGTCAAACGCGAGGTCGTCGATCTCGGCCTGGTAAGACGTGCGCAGTGCGCGAAAAAAAGCAGACATGCTCATGGCGTTCTCGAATAAGGGGTTGGGTTCAAATAATGCGGTTGAAATAATCTTGCCAAATCACGCGGGCCGTGTCGATCGGGCTGTCGAGCAGATTGCGCTGGCGGTTGTCATCATAGGCCTGGCGCTTGTCGGGATCGGACAACACCTCATAGGCCGTCTGAACCAGCCGAAAGCGTGCGGCAGCGCCCACGCCAGGGTTGCGGTCCGGGTGGTGGAGGGCAGCTTGCTGTCGATAGGCTTTTTTGACATCAGCCAGCGTGGCCGATGGGCTCAGGCCCAGGGCGGAGTAATGGTCTTTCATCTGGCGGCTCGTTCACCCGGACCTCAATGGCCGGCAAAATCAACCAGGGTGAACAGGGTCAGGCCACCGGAGCGCAGTTTGTCGGAGCCACCGAGTTCCGGCAAATCAACGATCACAGCGCCCTCCATGACCACAGCGCCCAGTTTTTCCAACAGTTTTTTGCCAGCCATCATGGTGCCGCCGGTGGCAATCAGGTCATCAATCAGCAACACGCGCTGGCCCGGCTTGACAGCATCGGTGTGCAACTCCACCGTGGCACTGCCGTACTCCAGTTCATAAGTTTCCTCGACCGTGGTGAAAGGCAGCTTGCCTTTCTTGCGGATCGGCACGAAACCCACGCCCAGTTCATAGGCCACCACGGCGCCCAGAATAAAGCCGCGCGCATCGAGCCCCGCCACCACGTCCGGGCGACGCTCAGGGTCCATGTAACGATGGACAAACGCATCGATCAGCACCCGAAACACCTTGGCATCCTGCAGCAGCGGCGTGATGTCGCGAAACTGCACGCCCGGCGCGGGCCAGTCCGGCACGGTGCGAATGTGTTCACGCAGGTATTGATTCACACTGGTATTTGGCATAGGGGTCCGAGTCAAT
>JAQSDS010000388.1 GCA_029946045.1 Rhodoferax sp. | reverse complement strand
GTGGATGGACGGCGTGCTGGTGATTGGCGGCTGCGACAAAAACATGCCGGGCGGCCTGATGGGCATGCTGCGCGCCAATGTGCCCGCCATCTATGTTTATGGCGGCACCATTTTGCCGGGGAGCTACAAGGGGCAGGACCTCAACATCGTGAGCGTGTTCGAAGCCGTAGGCGAGAACGCCGCCGGGCGCATGAGTGACGAAGATCTGCTTGAGATCGAACGCCGTGCCATCCCCGGCCCGGGTTCCTGCGGCGGCATGTACACCGCCAACACCATGAGCTCCGCCTTTGAGGCGCTTGGCATTTCGCTGATGTACTCCAGCACCATGGCCAATCCGCATGACGAAAAACTCAATTCAGCCAGGGACTCGGCCAAGGTGCTGATCGAGGCCATTAAAAATGACCTCAAACCGCGCGACATCGTGACCCGAAAGTCGATCGAGAACGCCATCGCCGTGGTCATGGCCATTGGCGGCTCAACCAACGCCGTGTTGCACTTTCTGGCCATTGCCCACGCTGCGGGCGTGGCATGGACCATTGACGACTTTGAGCGCGTGCGTGTCAAAACGCCGGTGCTGTGCGACCTCAAACCCAGTGGCAAATACCTGGCGGTCGACCTGCACCGTGCCGGCGGTATTCCGCAAGTCATGAAGATGCTGCTCAGTGCCGGCCTGTTGCATGGCGACTGCATCACCATCACCGGCCAGACCGTGGCCGAAGTGCTCAAGGACATTCCCGATGCGCCACGTGCCTACCAAGACGTGATTCGCCCCATCCACAACCCGATGTACGTTCAGGGCCACCTCGCCATCCTCAAGGGTAATCTGGCGCCCGAGGGCTGCGTGGCCAAGATCACCGGACTGAAAAATCCGGTTATGACCGGCCCGGCGCGCGTGTTCGAAGACGAGCAGTCGGCGCTCAAAGCCATTTTGGCCAACCAAATTTTGGCCGGCGACGTGATGGTGTTGCGCTACCTTGGCCCCAAAGGCGGCCCGGGCATGCCCGAGATGCTGGCACCCACCGGCGCGCTGGTCGGCCAGGGCCTAGGCGAGTCTGTGGGTCTGATCACCGACGGCCGTTTTTCCGGCGGAACCTGGGGCATGGTGGTGGGCCATGTGGCCCCCGAAGCCGCAGCTGGCGGCCTGATTGCCCTGATTGAAGAAGGCGACGCCATCACCATCGACGCGCACCAGTTGCTACTGCAACTCAACGTGAGTGACGACATCATCGCGAAACGCCGGGCATCCTGGACGGCCCCAGCACCACGTTACACACGCGGTGTGCAAGCCAAGTTTGCCTTCAACGCCTCGACGGCCAGCAAGGGCGCCGTGCTGGACGACTACAACTAAATTACCGCTTCTTGTTTTTGTAATTGGCTTCCAGCGCGCTTTTGGTTCGGTCACGCCGATCCTGCATGCGCTTTTCTTCAATCTCCATGGCCTTGCGCTTGGTGTAGCCTGAGGCGTCGGCCCAGGCCCACCAAACCACAGCCAACACAAATGGCGTCATCACCCACCACCAGGACCAGGCAGCCAGCGGCCCAATCTCCAGATATTTCAGCAGCAGCAAAACAACGCCCAAGCCCAGGAAATACATAGTCGCCTTTCATACCTCAGGATTAAACCCATTGCACTGCCGTGCCGTTATGGCACGCTAACTACAATGGCATCTTTGACACTCTAACCTATCTTTTCAAAGGACTGCCACATGAAGCGAACTCTTTTTGCCTTGCTCGCCACTGCGTTTGTGGCGGTTCCCGCCCTGGCAGACCAAGCGCTGGCCCAAAAGAAGAACTGTATGACTTGCCATGCCGTTGAAAAAAAGGTGGTCGGGCCGGCCTACAAGGATGTCGCCAAAAAATATGCTGGCCAAAACGTGGAAACCAAATTGGCAACCAAGATCAAACAGGGCGGTTCTGGCGTTTGGGGTGTCATTCCCATGCCCGCCAACACGCAGGTCAGCGACGCCGAGGCAAAACAATTGGCTTCCTGGGTACTTTCTCTCAAATAAACAGCCCCGGTCACCAACCGGTATTATCTAGCTGTTGCACAAGACTGTCCCCAATGTTTCTGATAAACATTGGGGATGACTAAAAATAGAACTTACACAGGGTTAGAGCGCACCCCGTCTTCAATGGCCTGGCTCATCAGGCAACGCGCCATCATTAAAGGTCGCCTGGACCGATACCAGTCCCAGCAGGAAAAACTGCCAGACTTGATCGCGTCTGTAAAAGCAGAATTGTCTGCTCTTGACGCGGTTATTCCTTTGCATGAAATCAAGCTCGATCCAACGATCATCAAAGGGCAAAAGCGCTACTCAGCACCAATTGCCGGCTATGGTGAGCTGACTGCCTTCATTTTGGAAAATCTGCGCAACTCTGGCGCTGAACCAGTTTGCAGCAATACATTGACCACGAATTTCATGCGGAAGCATGGGATGCCTTTGATTAAAACAGAGGTCAGTCGTGTTGGTGCTGCGATGCGTTATCGCTTGAAAAATCTGGCTAAAACCGGGGTTGTCATTCCTCACCATGACCGAACTCCCTCTGGGGGGTTGGGACTCTGGACCCTGGCGCCGCATTACTTCGAGGATTAGAAGTAGCTTCGATTTTGCTGGATGTCCACTCCTTATACAAATTTCGCAATGGCTTGGAACATCTATTTTTCGTCACTTCCGTCAAGGAAAACGCTTATTCACTCATCTCTCGGTTGGAGTCTTATGCCCAAAAGAAAAACAAACAGGCAATACACAAATCTTGTTCGCACGCCGGAATCCATGTCTTGGCTGATCAAACAAACGGAGACAATTCAGGGTTCAATTGACCGTAAACAGCGTCAAATTGATAAATACCGGGGAGAAATTTCTGCATTGAAAGCTCAATTCAAAAATTTGGGCACAGTCATAAAAATGCATGAAATATCGATCAACCCGAAAACCATACAAGGCAAAGAACCACGAAGGCCCAGAATTGCAGCGCACGGTGAACTGCAGCGGTCGGTGATCGGAATTTTGATGGCTGCTGACCAGGCGTCGGTTGGTACGACTCAAATCGCCGTCAAGCTTCTTTCCAAGTGGGGCATGGAAACCACGTTGCTCACCATCAAAGACGTTCGCAGTCGAGTAAAGTATTGCCTTAAAACGATGGCCAAAAATGGGATCGCCATTCCAACTCACACACCGGCAGGAAATGGGGTTGTTGTTGAGGGTTATTGGACCCTTTCACCCTCATTCTTGGCTGATTAGTTCGTTCCTTATTGCGAGACTGGCTTACCCGCCTTGGGTACGAACATGATTTCATCGTCTCGATGGTCACCTTGCCAATAACCACGCCACCAACGGGAGCGTGATTTCTGCGTTTTACCGAGCACGTCTTTCACCATGAGCGTTGTCGAAACGCGCCTGTTATCCTCCCGCCATCCGATCTCAGTGACGTAATCGAGCATGTACTTTGGTGTTACGCGATGAACCTGCCCGATTACCAGGCGCCTCATACGGGAAAAAAATGATTCGGCTTGATTGTTGTTTACACCGTCATCTGTCGAAAATTCAACGGAGTGGTTGACGGTGGCGTGTGTATACCTGGCCATATACAGTCCGTATGCTGGATGCTCATCAGTCATGATCGTGGCACCTCGCTTTACAAATTCCTTTGCAAGAGGTTCTGCCCACTCCCTGCTTTCTGATGGAACGATCCGCACGATCGAACGGATCGCACCAGTTTTTCCGGTTGGATCGACTGATCGCAGCACCATGACGATCCGTCTATTGGGATGATACGGAAATGCGTCGGGCGGCACCTTATCCCGAGCTTGTGTTTTTGTTGCCTTACTTTTTACCCGAGGCTTTCGAATTCGCCCTGAAACGTGTGCTCCATCGATGTGGACTAAACCTTCCAAGGGCTCCTGGTCGGCATGATCCATGATGCTTTCTCGGAGCTTGTGAAGCAACGTAAATGCAGTCATATACGCGACGCCCAATTGACGTCCCAATGCACTGGCGCTGATCCCTTTTACGTTTGTAACGTAAATCATGATTGCCTTTAGTATTGTCCGCAGCGGAAGCTTGTGATCCGCGAATTTTGTTGCGGATGTCACTGAAAACGAGTGACCACATCCTACTGATTTGCATCGCCACTGCTTACGCTTTGCATTCCAGTAATGCTTGTCGCTGGTCCCACAAAGGGGACACACCTGGGTTCCATCCTTACCCCACCTGATCTCAGTGAAAAAAGAGTGCACCTCTGCTTCGCTCATTTTTTCAATTTTTGCCAGTGGAAAGTCGCGCGCTGCTGGTGACAACAAAAAGTGGCCTGCCATGTCGCGCTCAGCAGGTCAAGAAAGTGTCAATTGCCCGAGCCTGCTGAGCAGACTTGTAGCAATAGGAGTGGTCCAGGTGAATGTAATTGCGTTTGGTCACAGGCGTTCTCGCGTTGATCCATCGCCCTGCAACATGCCTGACCAGAGGTCAGACAAGGTGGGCGAGGTCAAAACGCGCGAGAAGTTGTCCCGGTCGGCTGGTAAATAAGGTGCCGACTGATCACACTGTGGTGATCACGCTGAGGTAAAAGTTGAATCCTACAGGTGATCTTGGAAATCTCCAAGAAAAATCACTATTTAAAGAAACGCAACAGATGGGTTGGCTTCTGCCACATCCGAGACCATGTCGCGACATCAAAGGATAGGCGACCCGACTTCAACCTGGATTACACAAAATTTCCAGTCGGTAATTCTAAAAACATAAAAATAATCTCCTTACGTAGAACAAATCAAAAATAACAGCAATGTAAATGGTATATTGAATACTTCAAAAGCGATATTTCGTTGCATGAAACTGCAACTTTGATTTAAATGAACATAGAAACGACTACTGAACCTCGACCATTAATGCCCTTGCAAGAAGCTCATTTGCGTGAGTTCATTGCAACGGGCGCGGTCACCGGCATCCACGCAGCTGGACAGAAGGATGGTTTTCAACTCCATGTGCATATTGGTGTCGCCCATGGAGCACTTGCAAACGCTCGTGGCGTTATCCGTACGTTCAGTTCATTGAACACGCTTGCCGGGCTCGTGAAGCGCCTGGGGGCCGGTAAATTTGATGTGGTTATTGGGGACTTCAGCACCAACGAAAAAATACCGCCAGCGAATTTATCGAAGTCGAAATCTTCGACAGCGACATCAATAAACAAAATTTCAACAAAATCCAAGGGAAAACAATGAGCATTGAAAACAACAAAGCCGGCAAAGCCCGAGCAGAAGACCAAGGTTTCGCTGTTAAACAGCAATCCCTGTCGTCATTGATCTGGTCGGTGGCTGATCTGATCCGCGGACCATACAAACCGCACGAATATGGTGGTGTCATTCTGCCTTTCACTGTTCTGCGTCGTCTGGATTGTGTGCTCGCGCCAACGAAGGCTATTGCTCTCGCCACGTACAACGAAAAGGTAAGAGAAGGTACCGAACCAGATCCCTTTGTTCGTCGTGTGACTGGTCTGGATTTTTTCAACACCTCAAGCCTGGACATGACCAATCTTTTGGGCGACCAGGACAATATTCGAGCCAATCTGGAAAGCTACGTTCAAAGCTTTTCGCCGGATGTCCGCTCCATCTTTGAACACTTCAATTTCGCCGCCACCATTGAAGCGCTTCACAAGGCGAAGCTGCTGTACATGGTCATTGAAAAATTCGCCAACATTGATTTGCATCCCAATGCGGTTGACAACATCAAGATGGGTCTCGCCTTCGAAGAATTGATCCGCAAATTTGCCGAAGCATCTAACGCCACGGCTGGTGACCACTTCACACCGCGGGAAGTGATTCGCTTGATGGTGAATCTATTGTTCATTGAGGATGACGAGGTTCTGATGAAGAACGGTGTCGTGCGTAGCATGTACGACCCCACAGCCGGAACGGGTGGCATGTTGTCAGTGGCGGGTGAGTACCTGCATGAATTGAACCCCAATGCCCGGTTGACTGTGTTTGGCCAAGAGTTCAATGCTGAATCTCATGCCATCTGCAAAGCCGACATGCTGATCAAGGGCCAGAACATTGCCAATATTGTTTTCGGCAATACGCTGACCGAAGACGGGCTGATTGGCAAGATGTTCGATTACATGCTGTCCAATCCGCCTTTCGGTGTGGAATGGAAAAACATCCAGAAGGAAATCCTGAAGGAATTCGAGCAAAAAGGCTTCGCTGGTCGCTTCGGTCCAGGCCTGCCTCGGGTGTCTGATGGCTCATTACTGTTTCTGCTCCATCTGATCTCAAAGATGCGTCCTGCAGAACAAGGTGGTAGCCGAATTGGCATCGTCCTGAATGGTTCGCCCTTGTTTACGGGCGGTGCTGGCTCTGGTGAGTCGGAAATTCGCCGCTACGTGTTGGAAAACGACCTGGTCGAGGCCATCGTCGCTTTGCCGTCCGATATGTTTTACAACACTGGCATTGCCACGTACATCTGGATTCTCACAAACCGCAAAGTGGAAGACCGCAAGGGTTTTGTGCAGTTGATTGATGCATCTTCATTCTGGCAAAAAATGCGCAAGGCCCTTGGCTCCAAGCGCAAGGAAATGAATGCGGAACACATTGCGGATGTCACCCGTATGTTTGGTGATTTTGTGGAGGCCAATCTGGTCACGGTGATGGATGCCGATGGCAAGGAAATGCAGCGTGTCATTGCCCAATATGGCGATGTGTTGCCCAAGGCACCTGCTGGCGGCAGCGTTAAAGAAATACCCGTGTCAAAAATCATGCGGATTGCAGATTTTGGGTATCGGACCATTACTGTTGAGCGTCCGTTGTTGAATGAATCCGGCAAGCCTGTTCTTGGTGATCGCGGCAAGCTGAAGGGCAAAAAACAACCTGATCCAAGCCTGCGGGACACGGAAAACGTGCCGATGACCGAAGACGTGGGAGAGTATTTCAAACGTGAAGTTCTGCCGCATGCGCCTGATGCATGGATCGATGAGGACAAAACCAAGGTGGGCTATGAAATTCCGTTCAATCGGCATTTCTATGTGTTTGAGCCGCCTCGTGAATTGTCTGTCATTGACGCGGCTCTAAAGAGTTATACCGATCGCATCAAGGGCATGATTGATCGGATGGCGGCATGAGCTATCCCAAATATCAATCTTATAAAGGAACTGGTGTAAATTGGCTTGGCGATATCCCTTCTCACTGGCACATTGATCGGCTGAAAAGGTCAATTGTTTCAGCGAAAAACGGTGTCTGGGGCGAAGAGCCTAAGCACGATGGAAACGACATCCCATGTGTCCGTGTTGCAGATTTCGACCGTCAAAGCATTCGGGTTGTTTTAGACGAGCCAACCATTAGAAATGTCGTCCCGAGTGATCGTGTTGGTCGTGTGCTTGAGCGCGGAGATCTTCTGCTGGAAAAATCCGGTGGAGGTGAGAATCAACCTGTCGGATTTGTTGCTCTGTATGGCGATGAAAAGCCAGCAGTCTGTTCTAATTTTGTTGCACGAGTTCAGATTCGCAATGATATGGATTCATCGTATTGGCGATACGTCCATGCTGCAGCCTATGCGGTAAGGATAAACACAAAATCCATCAAGCAAACATCTGGAATTCAAAATCTGGATGCATCTCAATATTTTGATGAATCTGCTTGCTTCCCGCCATTGAATGAGCAGTCTGGAATTGCCATTTTTCTTGATCACGAAACTGCAAAGATCGACGACCTCACAAAAGCATTCGAAGGCCTGATCGCAACCCTCAAAGAAAAACGCCAAGCGGTCATTTCGCATGCGGTAACAAAGGGGCTTGATCCTTCGGTACCGATGAAGAATTCCGGGATCGAATGGCTGGGGCAGGTGCCGGCGCATTGGATGGTTTTGCCATTTAAAAAAATCGTATCAACTCCAATAACTGACGGTCCGCATGAAACACCTCATTTCATTGATGAGGGGGTGCCTTTTGTTTCTGCTGAAGCGGTCTCGTCAGGAGTGATTGATTTTTCCAAAATTCGAGCTCATATCTCAGAAGAAGACAACGCGCGATATTCATTGAAATACGCCCCCAAATTGCATGATATTTACATGGTTAAGTCAGGGGCAACCACTGGTATCACTGCAATTGTTGATGATCGAACCGATTTCAACATTTGGTCACCTCTTGCTGCAATTCGATGCAATGCAGGATCTCTTCCGCATTTTGTTTTGAGCTTCATGCGATCAAGAAATTTTATCGAAGCAGTTACGCTCAATTGGAGTTTTGGCACGCAACAAAATATTGGCATGGGCGTTATCGGCAATCTCGCATGTACCGTCCCTCCAGTTCAAGAGCAATTCAGAATTGTTCAACATTTGAAAACAGAGGTCACAAAAATCGAAGATCTCATCATCGAAGCCAAACGCACCATAGAACTGCTTCAAGAACGCCGCACCGCCCTGATCTCCGCCGCTGTCACCGGCAAAATCGATGTTCGGGGTTTGGTAGATATCAATGTCAATAAAGAAGAAAAAATCAGGGAGATCGCATGAGTGTGCATAAAGAAATCAAGCTGGAAGATGAAATTTGCGAACGTCTTGCTCATAACGGTTGGATATATGAGGCCGATTCCGATGCCAAATATGACCGGGCGCTTGCATTATTTCCAGAAGACATAGCGGCATGGGTTCAGGCCACGCAGCCTAAAGCTTGGGACACCATCCATTCCGGCCATGGTGTTAATTCGCAAAAAATCCTGTGCGATCGGGTTCGCAAGGCACTCGATGTCCAAGGTGTCATGGACGTTCTGCGCCAGGGTTTTGACATGATGGGCCTGCGAAAGCCTTTAAGCATGTGCCAGTTCAAACCAGCATTGGCCATGAATGCAGATTTACAGGCACGTTTTTCAGCCAATCGTTTGCGGGTTGTACGCCAGGTTCGATACTCGGTACACAACGGGAATAGCATCGATTTGGTTTTTTTCGTCAACGGCATTCCTGTCGCCACCGTAGAACTCAAAAGCCATTACACACAAAGTTTGGCTGATGCGATTTCTCAGTACCAAACAGATCGACTTCCAACCGTTCCTGGCAAAAATGCTTCTGAGCCATTGTTGAGTTTTCCAGGTGGTGCGTTGGTGCACTTTGCGGTTAGCAACAATGAAGCTGCCATGGCCACCCGTCTAAACGGTTTGGATACGGTTTTCCTGCCATTCAATCAAGGCAAAGATGGTGGTGCTGGCAATCCTGTAAAGGACGGCATTGCCACGGATTACTTGTGGGAAGAAATTTGGCAGCGCGATAGTTGGCTTCAAATTCTTGGACGCTATGTGGTGCCGGTCAAAAACTCCAAGAAGAAATTGTCGAGTTGGATTTTTCCTCGTTACCACCAACTGATGGTCACCCGCAAAATCGTTGCGGCTGTTTTGGCTGAAGGCGCCGGCACAAAATACCTGATCCAGCATTCCCCAGGTTCCGGCAAAACGAACTCGATCGCCTGGACGGCACACTTTCTGGCAGACCTGCATGACGAAAATCAGAAGAAAATCTTTGACACCATCATCGTGATCTCAGATCGCACGGTGCTGGACAGTCAATTGCGCGAAGCGATCATGTCGTTTGAACGCACCCAAGGTGTTGTAGCAGTAATCAGTGGCGACGGTGCCAGCAAAAGTAAAGAGTTGGCTGAAGCCCTAGCCCGCGGCAAAAAAATCGTGGTCTGCACCATCCAAACCTTTCCGTTTGCCTTGGAAAAGGTGCGCGAACTTTCTGCTACCGATGGAAAGCGTTTTGCTGTTATCGCCGATGAAGCCCATTCATCACAAACCAGTAAAACAGCCGGTGATTTGAAAGAAGTTCTGAATGCCGCAGAAATTGCATCCTTAGATGACGGTGGCGAAATCAGCACCGAAGATATTCTGGCCGCGAAGATGACAGCAAAAGCTGGTGGTGACTCCAGCCTGGGTATTACTTATGTAGCATTTACAGCAACCCCAAAAGACAAGACGCTTCAGCTTTTTGGAACCTGTCCGGACCCTACGCGCAAGCCTGCACCTGACAATATTCCGGCCCCATTTCATGTGTATTCCATGCGGCAAGCCATCGAAGAGGGGTTCATTCTTGACGTGCTGCGCAATTACACGAGCTACAAGGTAGCGTTCACGCTGGCCCAGAAGGGCAAAGAAATTGACTCGAAAGAGGTCGATCGATCAGAAGCGATGAAGGGCATCATGGGCTGGGTTCGTCTCCATGAGTACAACATTGCTCAACGTGTTCAAGTGGTTGTAGAGCATTTCAACCGGCACGTTTCACATTTGCTTGGCAACCATGCAAAGGCCATGGTAGTCACTGGAAGCCGTAAAGAGGCTGTGAGATGGCAAAAAGCCATCAAAAAATACATCGCTGAACATGGTTACAAGTTCGACACTCTGGTCGCTTTTTCAGGCGAGGTGATTGATATTGAATCAGGTCCTGATCCGTTTACGGAAAACAGCAAATCTTTGAATCCGGCTTTGAACGGTCAAGACATTCGAACTGCATTTAAAGGGAATGATTACCAGATTCTTTTGGTTGCCAACAAATTTCAAACTGGATTTGATGAGCCTTTGTTGTGTGGCATGTATGTCGACAAACGACTTGATGGCCTTCAAGCTGTGCAAACGTTTTCGAGGCTGAATCGTTGTTACCCTGGTAAAACGGAAACGTTTATTGTCGATTTCGTGAATGACCCAGAAGACATTTTGGCGGCGTTCAAGAAGTACCACGACACTGCTGAACTTTCTGGTGTGAGTGATCCGGAGTTGATATATGAACTGCGATCAAAACTGGATTCGCAGTGCTTGTATGACGATTTTGAAGTCGAACGTGTCGTCAACGTGGCTATCAAGGGTGAAAAAGCCAAACAATCTGAATTGGATGCGGCCCTCACACCGGTTGCAGATCGACTTCTGAAGACCTTCGGCGAAGCCAAGAAACGATTTATTGCAGCTGGTGACAACGAAAAAGCAGCGAAAGTTGCCGATGACGAGATGAAAACGCTGCTGCAGTTCAAGAAAGACATTGGGGTTTACGTTCGCGTTTATGGCTTCCTCTGTCAAATATTCGATTACGGGAATACCGCTATCGAAAAGAGGTCCATCTTTTTCCGTTTACTGCAACCACTGCTGACCTTTGGTCGTGAGCGTGAAGGTGTGGACCTTTCAGCGTTGAAGCTGACGGCTTACACATTGAAGGATCTGGGCAAGCAAGAATTGGATTTGACCAAAGGGGGAGATACAAAGATTGATCCAATCCAGGCCACAGGCACAGGTCAAGTCAATGACAAGGAAAAGATTGCTCTGAATGAACTGATTGCACGGGTCAATGACTTGTTTGAAGGTGACCTGACGCCCGGCGACAAATTGATTTACGTCAACAACGCAATCAAAGGCAAGTTGATGGAGAACACGGAACTGATGAATCAGGCGGCGAATAACACCAAACAGCAATTTGAAAGTTCGCCGGATCTGGATCGGCACCTGGAAGGCGCCATCATGGACTCCATGGAAGCGTTTAAACAAATGAGCAAGCAGGCGCTGATGCCAAAGAACAAATTGGCGATCAAAGACGTTTTGCTTGGGCCGGCTGGGCTTTATGAGGCGCTGGTGGAGGCTTATATGGCGGGGAAAAATTCAGGCAACGCATCGTCTGCGCAGATGCTTCAGGTGTTCGAAGGTGTTCGATGACGTGGCGGATGCGCTTTTGCCGGAGATTTATAAGCAGGCGAGAGCCTATGAGGCGAACCTTAGTATCTGATTTATCATCAAATCGAAAGCATTAAAAATTACAACGATAAAAATGAATACAAAGATTATTGACAATAGTGAAAAAACTGCAGCCAATCCATTTAGAGTGCTTTGCTTGGATGGCGGCGGGATGCGTGGCGTTTATCAAGCAGCCTACTTGGACACTTTTTCCCAACGTCTAAGCTCAAGCACAGGGCAGACTGGAATTGATATTGGAAGTTCATTTGATTTGATTGTTGGAACAAGTACCGGTGGGATCGTTGCATGTGCATTGGCCGCAGGCGTTCCGCTTGAAAAAGTAAAAGAGTTGTATTTCACATATGGGGGTCAGATTTTCCCATACCAGTTTATCCGATCTGTATACCCATTTGGTGATTACATCGTGCGACTTCTTGGACTAGGCTTGCGTCGCGGAGACGCGGCGCTTCGATCCATTTTGAGTGAAACTTTCGGTAGCATCACGATAGGTTCTGCATATGAAGATCGCCATATTGCGCTGGCCATCCCATCTGTCGACATTAATCGACACGCAGCGGTTGTCTTTAAGACTCAACATCTACGACGATTAAATGGACGCGACAACACCCGTACTTTGATCGATGTTTGCATGGCGACGAGTGCTGCACCAATATTGCGTTCATTGGCATGTCTTAAAGAACCAGGATGCGCCAACACCACTGCCGTATATGCTGATGGTGGACTTTGGGCAAACAATCCAGGGCTAATTGGTATGGTCGAAGCCATCGAAATTCTTAATGACCGCGGGGAAAACAACCGACCGATTCAATTGTTTATGCTCGGCACACTTCCTTCACAAGGTGGGGAGGAGGTTCATGGACGTGCTTTGTATCGAGGAGCATTGGGTTGGAAATTTGGAGTAAAGGCGCTTACTGCCAGTTTGAACTCACAAGCCGTTGGTTATGACTATATGATCAACAAAATTGCAACTCTCAGAGGGGATAATAGCTTTGCATATAGACTACCAGCACAATGTCCGTCAAATGATCTGCGTGATTATTTGGTTAACATGGATGACGCACGACACAAAGTCCTGAATGCACTTGCCCGCCAAGCAGTATCTGATGTTGATTATGCATGGGCTTCGATGCAGAGCGATTCCAGAATGATGGCATTTTATAAAACAATTTCAAAATTAAAACTTTAAATTTTCTAAATAACTATAGGCTACCTATGACTGACATTGACTGTAATTCGGAAATGGCTAATTTTCACCGTGAAAAAGTGATGTTAACTAATGCTCAACAAACTCATATGCGTGAACGACGCGATGCAGGAAGAACACGTCTTAAGAACGGCTTGGATCTAAATCAATATTCCCATCCTGAAGATATGGAATCACAAGGGTCATATCAGATGCGCACTATGGTGCAAGATGATAATAACGATTATGACATCGATGATGGGTTATATTTTAAAGATAGCGCTCTAACAGATCAGGACGGAAAATCTCTCTCACCGCTGGCGGTTCGAGAACGCATTTGTGAAGCATTGAAATGGGATGGTCGCTTTAAAAAAGAAGCAAGTGTTAAGAATAATTGTGTGCGGCAAGACTACTCTTTAGGTTATCACATTGATATGCCCGTCTACCGCATTATTAACACCAAGAATGAGGACGATGAATATATCAAATATTTCGAGCTTGCCAGTCGTGATGAGTGGATTAAGTCCGATGCTCGCGCAGTTACTAAGTGGTTCAACGGGAAAGTTGGTGAATTGAACAGAGGGGAGTCCGATGGCAGTCAAATGCGTCGAGTGACCAAACTGACAAAAAAGTTTGCACGACGCGAAGATTGGAAGGAAGAAACCACCAGCGGTATCTGTATCACCAAACTTATAGTGGATCATTTCGTTTTCGCAACTGATCGCGATGACAAAGCATTGCGCGATACATGGATTGCAATAAAGACAAAACTTGATGAATCCACTGTGATTGAACATCCTGTATTGGACGGTATTCAGTTGGCGTCAGAAGACGAAAAAACCATATGCTTTTTCCGCGACTGCTTAAACGAAAATCTAAAAATCCTGCAAGAGCTGGACAATGATAGCTGTACGCGTGAGAAAGCTCGCGAAGTCTGGAATGAGGTGTTTAACACTACATATTTCACAAACCAGCCTAAAAACGAAGATGCAAATAAATCAAGTGCAGCAAGTTTGGTGGTTACATCAATTGAAACAGCTAGGCGCAACGACGGTGGCGGACGTTTCGGGTGATCATCGACGCTTTCAGGGGTGATTACGTTACACCCATAGAACAGAAGCTTGAAATTCAACTTCCGGGTCGTTGGCGTCGGCTTAATGAAGATGAATTGAAAAAACAGCCTCTCTGCAACCTATGTATTGGCTGGAAAATTGACTTAGATTTTGGATCAGTTCTATGCAAGGGAATTGATCACTTTGTCGTCGTTGTTAACTCTTCGTTTCCCCATTCTCAGCCGCGCGTCCTCATACCGCAGGCTGGCATTAACTTCATGTGGCCACATGTTGAAGATAAAGGTCTACTATGCCTAGAGGCGACTCAGCTGACAGGCGACCCAAGTGAGCGCATTCTGCAGCATCTGAATTGGGCGCATGAGCTAATGAACTACGACGAGTTAAAAATTCGCCGTGAGTTTGAACGTGAGTTCTCGTCTTATTGGATTCGATTTAGTCAAAAAAATCGCCGCTCATCCAAGATTTTGAGTCTGATGAATATTAGTGGAAATTCACGTGAAGTTGTATATTTTTCAGACATACCAAACAATCGAATCATTGTTGCTGATGATGCTGACGTACTTAGAAAATGGCTCAAAAATAGCAATATAAATTCTCGCGAAAAGGAATTCCTACCCTCTTGGCTAACCATGTTGCCGAAGCAATGGATTCCAAGTGAATATCCACAGATTGGCAGTAACTTACTAAAATTTATTCCTGCGCCTGTTTTAAGAAAGATTCTTATCCGGGGCGAACAGTTTCCGATCTTTATTGGCGTTGGTACACCGACCGGTCAGGTTTTTGCTGCGGCAACACTGCAATGTGCCAAGATGAGAGACTTAACAAAGGGATTTCGGAGTATTTCTCAGGTTCCATTTGAGCGTATCAAAGCATCCTTTGGTTCACGCCCTGTTCTACGCTGTTCGGTGAGTCGTGTAGATGGGCGATGGGTGCACGGTCGTGACCATGATCCTACCTTTTCCACAATGCATGCCAAATCGGTCGCCGTGGTTGGCTGTGGCGCACTTGGAAGTTCAATCGCAAAGCTACTTGCCCAATCAGGTGTTGGCTCTTTCTTTCTTATCGATGGAGACCATCTTTCGCCCGCAAACGTATCGCGACATGAGTTGGGCATGCAATGTGTGGATAAAAATAAAGCTGAGGCGATGCTGGCGATGCTACAACAAGATTTTCCTCATCTACACAGTCCAAAGGCTTACCCAAAACGTTTTGAATTTTTGACGCAGAAAGAACGGGCAGAAATTGCCAATGCAGACCTTATCATCACCGCAGGCATTGATCTCGACAGCGATGTGAGCCTTGACAACTGGCGCCGCACTCTTTCACAACCTCCTGCACATCTTTGCACTTGGGTTGAGGCTTTTGCTGTCGTTGGACATGCCGTACTACTTTACGGAAATGATTCCCTGATGAGCGGATTTGATGATACGGAACGGCCATCATTTCGACTAACAAATTGGAGTGAAGATAGTCAACAATTGATAGATGAAGCTGGATGCGGTAATGCATTTCAACCTCATGGAGTTGTGGATCTTCATTCGACGGTCACTTTGGCAGCTCGTTTTGCTGTTGACACTCTCTCGGGAAAAATACCTTCGTCGTGCCGAAGAGTTTGGCAAGGCGATCTGAGAGAAGTCAGCAAGAATGGTGGGGTCGCGATGCCGAATTTTTCAGAGAGTTGGGTCATCAAGGAATTCCCATGGTGATGAAAATCTTTCCTGAAGGCTTACGCCAGAAGATGCCAACTGCTCTTGATGGAACCTTAGCGGGTCAAATGCAGGGACTCCGGCTGGAAGTTGAGGTAGTTGCACACGTTCAAAGTTACCGTCAGTCACGTCTTTGGGCAACTGAAGCAGGCGGGCAACTTTTTGGATTAATCGATGAAAACCTGGTCAGGGTCATTCGAGCTACCGGACCGTATGCAGGAGATGAGAGATCGCGATACCGGTATCGCTCAAACGCGAAGGCCGCACAACAGGCTATTGAAGAGCAATTTCGTTCAGGACTACTTTATTTGGGTGAGTGGCATACCCACGCAGAAGACTACCCATCTGCATCCAGTCTCGATAATGATGCGATGCTCAAACTTATGAAAAATTCAGATCTCAACAGCAATATATTGTTAATGTTGATTGCCGGTCGTAAGAGTAGTCCTGCTGGTCTCGGACTTTGGTCTGTTGCATCCTCCAATGTTGATCAATGGTCACTCTCGATTCCAATCTGCAGTCAGAGCTAGTGTAAGTTAAAGAGACCACGCTAATTTGCTTATTTCGGATTCAAACAGTAGTCCAAGAATGGCGATAGAACAAGATTTCCGGCGATTTTAAATTTCATGTAAATGCTTTCATGATGTGAAATTTATTGAGGCAAAAGCCTTGGAACCCGCATGCCTATTGGGTTTGCGGGGTTTCTTGGGCCAACAGCGTAGTAAAACCCACCGCGAAAATAAAAAAAGCCACGATGAAGTGGCTTTTCACATGTTGAGAAAAGGCTAAGTCATTGATTTATATGACTTTGTGCAACAGCTAGATAATGCCGTCACCAACAAAAAAGCCCGCAGTTGCGGGCTTTTTCATTCCGGTGTCACGGCGTTCAGTAGGCCTGACCCAACTGACCCAGGATGGCCGGGTTTTCCAGTGTTGAGGTGTCCTGGGTGATGGTTTCACCCTTGGCCAGCGAACGCAGCAAGCGGCGCATGATCTTGCCGGAGCGGGTCTTGGGCAGGTTTTCACCAAAGCGAATGTCCTTGGGCTTGGCAATGGGGCCAATTTCCTTGGCCACCCAGTCGCGCAACTCCTTGGCGATTTGCTTGGCTTCGTCGCCTGTCGGCACGCCGCGCTTCAGCACCACAAACGCGCAAATCGCTTCGCCCGTCAGGTCGTCCGGACGGCCCACCACAGCGGCTTCGGCCACCAGGTCGGTCTTGGCCACCAGCGCCGATTCGATTTCCATGGTGCCCATGCGGTGACCCGACACGTTCAACACGTCATCGATCCGGCCCGTGATGCGGAAATAACCACGGTCTTCAGAGCGCACCGCACCGTCGCCAGCGAGGTAATAGGTGCCGCCCATTTCTGGCGGGAAGTAACTGGCCTTGAAACGCTCGGGATCGTTCCAGATGGTGCGGATCATCGACGGCCAGGGGCGCTTGACCACCAGCATGCCACCCGAACCATTGGGCACATCGTGGCCGGCTTCGTCGACGATGGCGGCCATGATGCCGGGCAATGGCAGCGTGCAGCTACCGGGCACCAGCGGCGTTGCACCTGGCAAGGGCGTGATCATGTGACCACCGGTTTCGGTCTGCCAGAAGGTGTCAACAATCGGGCATTTTTCATGGCCGATGTTTTTGTAGTACCACATCCAGGCTTCCGGATTGATGGGCTCGCCCACCGAACCGAGGATACGCAGGCTGGACAGATCCGAGCGGTCCGGATGGACCTTTTCGTCGCTCTCAGCCGACTTGATCAACGAGCGGATGGCCGTGGGTGCCGTGTAGAAAATGCTGCACTTGTGGCGCTCGATCATCTGCCAGAAACGGCCGGCGTTGGGGTAGGTCGGGATGCCTTCAAAAATGATTTGCGTGGCGCCAGCTGCCAGCGGGCCGTAAGCCACGTAGGCGTGGCCGGTGATCCAGCCGATGTCAGCGGTGCACCAGAACACGTCGTCGGCCTTCAGGTCAAAGGTCCAGTCCATGGTCAGCTTGGACCACAGCACAAAACCGCCAGTGGCGTGTTGCACGCCCTTGGGCTTGCCGGTGGAGCCTGAGGTAAACAAGATGAACAGCGGGTGCTCAGCGCCCACCATCACGGGTGCGCACTCGGTGCTCTGGCCAGCCAGGGCTTCGCTGAAAGTGACATCGCGGCCAGCCACCATGTTGCAGGGGCTGCTGGTGCGCTCGTAGACAAACACGCTCTTGATGGACTCACAGCCACCCAGACCCAGGCCTTCGTCCACAATGCCTTTGAGGGGCAACTGCTTGCCACCGCGCATCTGGAAGTTGGCGGTCACCACGGCCACCGCGCCGGCGTCCATGATGCGCTCTTGCAAAGCCTTGGCCGAGAAGCCGCCAAACACCACACTGTGGGTGGCACCAATACGGGCGCAAGCCTGCATGGCAATCACGCCTTCCAGCGTCATGGGCATATAAATAAGCACACGGTCACCCTTTTGGATGCCACGTGCCTTGAGCGCATTGGCAAACTGGGACACCTTGGCCAGCAATTCTTTGTACGTGGTTTTGGTGACTTCGCCGCCGTCGGCTTCAAAAATCACGGCCACCTTGTTTTCGTTGGGCGTGCCCATGTGCTTGTCAAGGCAGTTGGCCGAGGCATTGAGCTCACCGTCATCAAACCACTTGTAGAAAGGCGCATTGGATTCGTCCAGCGTTTTCGTGAAAGGCTTGCTCCAGACCACGTTTTCACGTGCCAGCCGGGCCCAAAAGCCCTCGAAATCATTTGCGGCTTCAGCGCACAGGGCGTTGTAGCCTTCCATGCCAGAAATGCGCGCGGCCTTCATGGTGGCCTCGCTGGGCGGGAAAACACGGTTTTCAACCAACATGGATTCAACAGCAGTGGTGGGTGTAGTCACGGATAGGTCTCCTCTAATTAAACAAAGTTCGCCCGATAATGTCATGGCTGGCACTTACATGCTACTGACTGTCACCTGCCTGACAAATCGCACCCATAAAATCTAACCGATCCAACTTTAATTCAATCAATATGACCCTGCCTGTCACGCCGCCAAGTCGCTCCATGCGCCCTATTCCCCGCCTTATTTTTGCCAGTCGCTGGCTGCAATTGCCCCTGTATCTGGGGCTGATCGCTGCGCAAGCGGTCTATGTTTTCCACTTCTGGGTGGAACTGGTGCACTTGCTGGAAGCAGCGTTTGGCAGCGACACGGCCCTGCAGGCCCTGATCAGTGGCATTGGCTACAAGACCGACGCCCCGATCATCCATCTGAACGAAACCATCATCATGCTGGTGGTGCTGGCGCTGATCGATGTGGTCATGATCTCCAACCTGTTGATCATGGTCATTGTGGGTGGCTACGAAACGTTTGTGAGCCGGCTGAACCTGGAAGGCCACGAGGACCAGCCCGAATGGCTGGACCATGTGAATGCCTCGGTGCTCAAGGTCAAACTGGCCACCGCCATCATCGGCATCAGCTCGATCCATCTGCTCAAAACATTCATCAATGCGGCCAATTACACCGACAAGGTGTTGATCGCACAAACGGTGATTCACATCACGTTTTTACTCTCGGCCATGGCCATTGCCTACACCGACCGCCTGATGTCGCACCCTCAGGAAGCGCGGCACTAAAGACGGGTCAGCCTGCTGGCGTGTGTGCCAGCGCCATCACCTGCTCCGCTGGCAGTCCCTTGAGTTTGTGGTCGCTCCAGACTTGACGCCAGCGTCGCGCACCCGGCAGGCCGTGGCGCAGGCCCAGCATGTGCCGGGCGATGGCTTGCCAAGGCGTACCCGACAAAGCGGCCTGCTCGGTCATGTAGGCCACCATCTGCAGCTCGATGGCTTCGCGGGTCTGGCCGGTCTGACGGCCATCGGCAAAAAACTGCTGGTCCCATTCGCTGAGCCACCACGGGTTATGGTAGGCCTCGCGGCCCAGCATGACGCCATCCACATGGTGCAGATGCTGCTCAATCTGGGCGCTTTGTGTGATGCCGCCATTGATGACAAATTCAAGCGCTGGAAAATCGTGTTTGAGCCGGTACACCGCTTCATAACGCAGGGGCGGTACCTCGCGGTTGTCCTTGGGGCTCAGGCCCTGCAGCCAGGCATTGCGCGCGTGCACAATGAAAGTGCGGCAACCGGCCAGGCTCAGTGCGCCGACAAAGTCACGCACGAAGTCATAGTTCTCGGTCTTGTCGATGCCGATGCGGTGCTTCACGGTGACCGGAATCGACACCGCATCCAGCATTGCTTTCACGCCGTCGGCCACCAGCGCCGGTTCGCGCATCAGGCAAGCGCCAAAAGAACCACGTTGCACCCGCTCGCTGGGGCAGCCGCAATTCAGGTTGACTTCGCTGTAACCCCATGCTTCGGCCATGCGCGCGCACTGCGCCAGATCAGAGGGTTCACTGCCACCCAATTGCAATGCCAGCGGCAACTCGGCCGCGTTGAAATTCAGGTGACGCGCGCGATCACCATGGATCAGCGCGCCGGTGGTGACCATTTCGGTATAAAGCAAGGCGTGGCGCGACAGCAGCCGGTGCAGGTAGCGACAATGTTTGTCGGTCCAGTCCAGCATCGGCGCAACGCAAATTTTGTGGCTGATCACGGAGTTTCTAAGGATGGGTTCAGAGGCTGCGATTTTCCCCTGCTTCAGGCGGGCAAGACACGACACCTGCCTGAAACACCCATAAAAAACTGTTCTTGAGCGCAATGGGATAATTTGGCCCATGACAATCACCATTAAAGACTCCGAGGGCATTGCAGGTATGCGCATTGTCGGCCGCCTGACCGCTGAACTGCTGGACTACCTGGCCCCATTTGTGAAACCGGGTGTCACCACCAATGAACTCGACCGCCTGGCCGAAGACTACACCACGCAGGTATTGGGTGCCATTTCAGCGCCCCTCAACTATGCGCCAGGGGGGCACGACCCCTACCCCAAATCCATCTGCACCTCGATCAACCACCAGGTCTGCCACGGCATACCTAACGACAAACCGCTTAAAAAAGGCGACATCGTCAATGTAGATGTCACCCTGATCAAGGACGGCTGGCATGGCGACTCCAGCCGCATGTTCATGGTCGGCGACGTGTCGGTGGCGGCGCGCCGGCTGTGCAAACTCACCTATGAGGCCATGTGGAAAGGCATCGGACAAGTGCGCGAGGGCGCCTACCTGGGCGACGTTGGCCATGCCATCCAGGTTTTTGCCGAGAGCCAGGGCCTGAGCGTGGTGCGCGAGTATTGCGGCCACGGCATAGGGCGCAATTTTCATGAAGATCCGCAGGTGTTGCACTACGGCAAGCCCGGCACCCTGGACCAGCTCAAGGCAGGCATGGTCATCACCATCGAGCCCATGCTCAATGTCGGACGCAAAGAGATCAAGGAACTCGGTGACGGTTGGACCATTGTCACCAAAGACCATTCGCTGTCAGCGCAGTGGGAGCACACCGTGCTGGTCACGCCCACCGGCTATGAAGTCCTGACCCTGTCCGCCAACAGCCCGGCGATACCTGAATTTGTCAAACCGGCAACGCCGGCAGTCGCCCTGTAGGGCCCTGCCCGGCTTATCCAGAACCCACCCAT
>JAQSDS010000387.1 GCA_029946045.1 Rhodoferax sp. | reverse complement strand
CTCGATACATCAGCGCTGTAAGCAAGTCGCGATGTGCTTCAGCGAGTCCGATCCCATCGCAGCGGCCTGTGATTCAATCTTGCGCCGTCTTGGCGAAGTGACGCCCAACCCGTCGGGCCAGCGGTCCGCCTTCGGCGGCCGCTGACCACCCACGTTAGCCGTCTAGCGCATGAATGATCTCCCCGAGTTCGCAGAGGAATACAGCGTGCGCGAGCGTGTCCGCTTTGTTATCGTGGGTGTGACTGTCGGCGCCGTGGTGGTCGCTGTCGGCAAGCTCTGGCTGTTCCCGTGGCTGGGCCAGCTCGCCAACTCCGCCCAATGTCACATGGTCCTCGGCGTTAGTGGCGTCACGGTACTTTGGTACAGCTTGTTTGCTGGTCTGCCGCTCTTTGGCGCACTGGTCGTGGCCTGCACCTCAGGTCACCATGGCTACAAGATCCTACGTGACGGCCAAGCGCCTCCTCTCCGCGAAAAGGTCTTCCGACCCACTCGCATCAAGCGTGGCACCAAGGCAAAGCTGGTCGGGTATCTACATCTCTTCGCCTTCTCCCCACTTTTCGCGCTCGCAATCTGGGGCGTTCTTCAAGCGGAAGAGTTGTCAAGCCAAACGCAGCACAGGCCGTGTACAAAGACGGCTAACCCTTCCATTGAGGGGGCGTCCAGCAAAGGCGTCATGCAAGGTTACGCGGCACAGGCTTCGCCGCCCACTGAATTAATACGTTAAGCGCCACTGCGGATAAGGAAGCATATGAAAAAGATTTGTATTGTGGGTGCATCCGGGAAGCTCGGGCAATACATGGTGCAGCATGCGCTGGATCGGGGCTACGAGGTGGTTGGTGTTTGTCGGGAGCGCAGCGTAGGCAAACTCGACGGCTTCAAAGGGCGGATTACCATTTTCCCGGGTGCGACGAACGACCGCGAGGTCATCAGGCAAGCGGTTGCAAGGTGCGACGGCGTGCTGACGGTATTGGCACCTTGGGGCGTACAGCAATACTCTTCGGGAACCGCACAGGCCGTGATGGACTTTGCCGCCCCGGGTGCACGTCTGATTTTCTCCTGTGGGTGTCACATCAGCCTGGATGTCAAGGACGTTTATTCGTGGAAGCTCAGAGCGATCGTCAAATACGCGGGCGGACTTGCCAGATTCTTGCGCCTCGCAGAACTTGACGACCAAGTAGAAGCGTGTCGGCGAATATTCGCCAGCAATACACGCTGGACGGTCGTCCGCGGGAGCGATCTTGAAGAGGGTGAGAGCCACGGCCTGCCCGTTTGGAGTAGGCACGTTGGGGACTCCATTCTCGAAAGCAATCTCACCCGACGCGTGGATTTCGCGCTCTTCATGGTGGCCGCTGTTGAGAATGACGAGCTCATTCATGAGTGCCCCGCGATTGTCGGATGCCGCACACCTTCGGCGCTCACCATCAAGACAGGGGGCTAGAGATTGAGAAAGCCCATTCCTGATAAGCGCCAACAATGCGCTCAACCTCGCTCCCTTCGGTCGCTGGACGCTGCGCGATAAAGCCGCGCAGCGCCGGTTAGCTTTAAGTTTGGCGTCAATGAGCGAGACGTTTGCGGCGACCACCGATGTCACTCGGGCCTTCGTCTTCGGTGTTTCAGCTGGCGCTCTGACGGTCTGCCTCATGGCTGGCGTGGTCCTTGCAGGGCTTTGGGATGCACAGCGACAGCTCTATCTTAAGTCTGTCGCAGCCTTCGCACTTCTTGCGGTCGGTTCCGTGGCGTGTGTTACTTATTTCGTCACCTTCGGTCGTTTTGTCGCGGCGCGCACGACCGGCTCCATGTTGGAGTTGCGGTACGCAGGCCCCCTTGCACGGAGTGTTCTCATTGAGCGTGGCGAGATCGACGCCGTTCTCTTTGGGACCACGGGGAAGAGCGCTCGCCCGTGCTACATCAAAGTCATTCTGAAGTCGCGGGAAAGCTATCGCAGTGCGACCTTGGATGCTGAAGTCGCGACGTGCAAACGGATCAGAAGCGAAATGGTAGAAGGAAGTGGGAGGTGACGTTGAAGCCAACCCCTCATTCCACCGGACTGGCGCGGCGAGCCGCGCCAGTCCGGTGAATTCAAACGTCAGAGGCAGTTTGAATAGCTTGAAGGCATTGAGTCGCTACCACGTGTGTTAAAAAACGGTCGCTTTTTGAACACGCAGCGAATTGACTGACAAGGTCTCGTCTGACCCCCCAACTGTGTCAAGTTTCCCAATCAGCAATCAATGTCAAAAAAACGTATCGCTGGCGCCCAACACGACCGGCAAGTCACGCCGCATTGTGCCCCCCTTGCAGGGCCTGGCAGAAAGCCGCGTAGGGTTATTGTCAGAGTCAGACTGACTGCCCAATGCCGCTCCACCGCTACTTCTTTAAAGTTTCGACCTGTCCGTAGCGGTCATAGTGGCGTGCGTCAAAACTATGCGAGTTCGCTATAACTGATTGTTGTCAGCAGTACCAATAACTTTTTTGTACGTTAATGCCGTAGCCTATTATTGGCTGACGTGCTGTTTGGTGCGACAACCACAGATACCGGATGCTGCTCCAACAGACACTACTTTGAACTTGGCGTACTGGTGGGACCAGTTGGTGACGATGCCACCGGTTGACTTGCTGGAACAGTTGCTTGTACTGGCTTTGGAACCTGCTGCAAAGTTGGGACAGTCAATCCCTTTTGCAAAAGCCCAGGTTGAGATGTATGTTGCGAAGTTGGGTTGACACTATTGGCGGTTTGTTTCATTGCATTTCCTTTTTCCAGATTGATAGAGATGAACACTACGGTCAAAATCATTGCCAGCAGAAAAGCGCCACCAGAAAAGTAGTTCAAAAATTGGGTAGCAAAATTCCAACTGTTCTTTCTATTGAAAGCCTCTTCATCCCGCTCGATGTAAAAACTGTAGGCGAGCTTCTTTTGATCGGCAAGTGCCCTACTGCTCACCAAAAAAGAGGCCATCGTTAAGCATGTTGCGAGTGTAAAAAGAGCCCACGATGAATACAGTGCCCATGGCAAAGTGGCAGTCTGGATAGGCACAAAATCCTTCAAAAAGCCTACCGAAAGTGCTAGCCCCCCACTGGAGAATGTTAGAACCGACTTGTCAAAATTTTCGGAACTTGATAGTTCTCGCTTGTGAATCTCGGTCACGAAGTCAGCGTGAAGTTTTTTTACCTCCTCGGTCAGATCAACCAAGACCGGATCACTTTTTTCCATTGTTGGCTTTATCGCTTGTTTTTGGCGGAGGTGGTGGCGGCTTAACCAGAGTAGGTGCCGTAACACCTCCGTTTACTTTTGTCGGGTGGTACTGCAGACCTCCAGGTTGCGCGGGAATCGGCTTATTTGATGCCATATCTAACCTTTAGAACAAGTGAAAATGAAGACTCTTCTCCTACACCAATTGATCTAGGCGGCGACCTCTATCAATCGAAACTCATTGACGAATACTCGACTCATTTACCTCAAGTCATCCAAAAACTCGGATGCCGGATCAACACCAGTTACAAGCAAGCGATCCCTGGCTCGCGTGCATGCAACATACAACAAGTTCCGCTCGGTGTTGTAGACCTCGTCAAGATCAGAATCATCGGTTACCGACTCGACACGCTCTTGCAGAGGTATCACTTCGTCATCGCATGCCATCACAGCCACCGCGCGGAACTCAAGTCCCTTTGCGAGATGCATTGTGCAGACGCAGGCCAACCCGCTGGTTGTCTCAACATGGTCGTCGAGAACCCTAAACGGAATGGCACCGGCGGTAAGCGCTGCTATGGTACGGTCAACCTGATCTTGTGAGCGAACAAAAATACCGAGCTCATGTGGAGCCAAGCCACCGTCCAATTGCTCACGCAACCATGCTGCAACCTCTGCACATTCCGCCGCCTCGGTTTTCAACACGCGAATGGCAGGCGGAGGCCCGTTAAACACGGAGACCGTACCGCGTCGGGACTCCGTATTGTCATCGACATCTGACACGTCAGGGCCAAGCAACTGGTCAGCTTGATTCCTGATCTGGTGCGAAGTTCTGTAGTTGATGTGCAGCGTGCGTGACCGCCCACGAATATCGACACCAAGAGACTTCCAGGAAAATGGCTGCTGAAAAATGCGTTGGCCCAAATCCCCAGCAAAGAACAGGCTGTTTGAACGAACCTGCCCTTGGGTGCTGCCAATGGCAGCGAGGAACCGTAGTTGGGCAATGCTGATGTCCTGCGCTTCATCCACCACCACAAATTCAAAAGGCGGATGTCGCTGTGTCGCTATCTTGTCAGCCAAAAGGGTGAACATCTCGGAATGCGTTATGAGCCCCGCATCGGTCATGGCCGCTTGTACACGCTCAAAAACTGCCCACAATGCAGCGCGCTGTGCCTCTGATAACCGTGTCTTGCGACCCAGACGCTTTACGTCACGGTAGGCATCCCAGGTCTTCAGTTGCCACGCATCAACTAGGTCAAGCCATTCGCCATATAGAAACCGGGGGCTAAATTTCAAAGTTGCATCGACCTTGCCTGCAT
This sequence comes from Rhodoferax sp., assembly GCA_029946045.1. GTDB lineage: Bacteria > Pseudomonadota > Gammaproteobacteria > Burkholderiales > Burkholderiaceae_C > Rhodoferax. Next base: position 18,287 of record JAQSDS010000387.1, on the reverse strand, counting down.
CGGTCAAGAAGTTCGACACCTGCGCACGCGTTGCAATCTTTGGCTTTCCCCAATGCGCCTCGTACAACCGTTCCCCAATGGCCGCCATGGCATGAACTTCAAGGCGATCACCTAATCTGGGTTCATTGCTTATCAACCGCCTGAGCTTGGTTGCCAGTGCGTGGGCTAAGGTATCTGAAAAAGTTGCCAAAAGAACACGGCTGTCGCTGTGCTTTCGCGCTAAGAACACGGCCCGGTGCAAGGCGACGATGGTCTTGCCTGTTCCTGCGGAGCCCGAAATGCGCGCAGGGCCACTGTAGTCGCGCTCAACCCACTGCTGCTGCGCGGGGTGAAGGAAGATCGTCCACTTCTCCCATGGGAAGTTCAGAGCCCTTTCAAGCTCGTCCACATCCTTCATAACCCTGAACCTGCGCTGAGCATCAGGGTGGTTGAACGGATCAGTACCAGCGGGCGCAACCGCAATCGACTTAGGCGTGCCACCGGTCGCCAATTCAAGCAAGGCTTCGGCCGCCTCTGCTGGCAGATGGTCCGCCAAGGTCAACAGGCTGTCTTCATCGGCCTTGCGAACGTCGGACAACCATTCGGTAGGGACACCATAGCCCAACAGTTCCTCATCCGATTGGGTCGTAAACAGGAGCGGCAATTGTTGCGGTTTTGGCTTCGTGGGTGCTGTCGCTTGAACCTTTTGGCTTTCAGCCGAAATGGCGGGCGAACTAGCAGGGTTACGCGTCACGATTTCTTCAACACGCTCACGAATTTCTACCCATTGGGCAGCGCCAGTCTTCGGGTGCGTTTCCAGCTTTCTGCGTTCAGCCCACTTATAGGCTTTGTCGTGATGATCGACATAGCAGAGCAAAAAACTGGTGACGGTCTTATGAACAATCAGTCGGATGTCACTGCTGACCCTGACCGACCAAAAGTGCTTGTCCTTTGATTGCTCAATCCGGTGCAGGCTCATGCTGGGGTGAGCCGGGTTGAGTTGCAAGTCAAACGCGGTGGTTTTTACACCCTTCTGCTCATCGCCAGATAGTTTGGCGAGGCTGTCGGTGAACGTGTCAGCAATGCGGAAATCCATGGTGCTAACTGGTGATATCAAAAATCGAGGTGTTTACCACAGTGCCCAATAACGAGCCGCCTCTCGACATTGATCCACTCAAAGTGAATGCGAAGTGTTTCTGCCACACTGTCTTTGACACCAATCTTCAAGTGCTTCTCCATCAAAATATCTGTGCTGCGATAGGTGAAGGTTCGACGTCTTTTGCCCATTTGAGTTAGTGCCTGGCCTTCGTTTTGTGCAAAACTGTTTGCGCCGAATGCGCGCTTGCCGATCATGTCACCTTGCCCGCCATCTAGAGCGGACCAGTAGTCGTTAACGAAACTCCAAAGAAGATCGAAGGCCGACTTTCGGAACATAAACTCCTTGGAGTCTTGCGCAGATTCATAGGCCGAGTCCAGCACGACAACGCGATCTGGGAAGAACGTGCTGATGATGGTTAGTGATTGCTCCAAGCTCGGTTCGCCACCAATGAGGGACGCCACGGCGTCACGCAAGGGCCTGATAGCAGCTAGTTCATCCTCAGAAGTGTCCCCGGACGACTGTCGCCCGTTCAGCGCATGCTTCAAGCTGTCGATGTCGGATTGCAATCGATACGCCAAAGAAGCCTTGTCTTCAAGGTCCTGCCGTAAGGTTGCCACTTCATTGTCTTTGGCAAGAAGCTCCTTATCGGCCTCTTCTAGCAATGCCGCGTACTCGTTGGCCTCGTCGCTGTTCTTGGCCCTATGGATACTCGCAGCGAGCTGACTGCGCAATGCCGCCTGGCTTACAACCTCTAGCGAAATGTGTTTCCATGAATAGGGCAGATTGGTACGGTGCGTCACTGTCGCCAAAATTTCAGAATCTAGGTTCTTGCCTTCGGCCGTCAAAGCAGCGATATCTGCCGGACGGTACAACGTCCTATCGCAATAAATCCCACGGTCACCAGTACGGGCTTGAAAAAGAACGTTGATTGCACCTCCCCAAGCGCCATAGCGACCACCTACGATCTCTTCGATCTTGAAGGTATCAACACCTGCCGGAACCTCAACCACTTCAGCGATGCCCACCAACAACGAACGTAGACGTTCCGGTTGGACCGCAAAGACACCATCACGATTCGGACTGACGACCACCATGGTGTGCCTTCGCGCTTCGCGCTCGACCTCCATTAAGAATGCGGCGGCGCTGGTTTCATCCAGCCGCTTGACTCGAAGGCCAGGCGTATCACCGCTTGGTTCGCACGTCTCCATCAATGTCTGAACAATTAGAGGTCGCGTTACCTGGATCGGTGCCGTTACACGTGGGCTGATCTCATCGGTTCGCAGCAAGATGGTGCATTCGATAGGTCCCTGCCGTTCCACTTGTCGCAAACCGACTTCACTGAACCACCGTCTTCCACCTACATCTTTGTCAGCATGCGAAAGTTGAGCACAAAAAAGTAGAGGGTAGGTAGGCTCACTCGCCGAATCAAATGTAGCCCGAGAAAGTGCGGTGCTACCGTCTCTCAGGCGTTGATTGATACCTTGCGCCAGCTGTTTTCCTTCCACATAGCCACCGGCTCGCCTGCCCATCCAGCGGGCAATACAGTCCACTATTTGCTGAGGACCGTTTTTGGGTTCTAGATGAAATCGGCTGCTGTAGATGAGCATGAACGTCCTTATGGTCGACGAAGGTATTTGTAAAGAATCAAACGCTTTTCGTAGTGAAATCCTGGCACATATTTGCCGTTACAGCGGTTCTACCGGCAGGCGCTGGCAACGGGCTGTTCGAAATCATGAGACCTTAAACACCTTCATCACCTCATCACCCAGGTGATTGATAACCTTCACCGCAATTCGGCCTGACGTAGGCTTGTCAAAGGGGCGAGAGGTGTCACTGTTCAGGCTGGCCCATGCCTCTTCGTTGATCTCGGCTTTGAGGGTGGTCTTGAGTGACTTGTAGGGGTCATTCGCTCCCAAGAAATAAGCATGGCGAACGAAGAAGCTTTCTTCGTTGTAGTCGGTATCGATGAACCAGCAGGCTATGCCATCCGCGCCGTCGCTGCGCACTTCGCCCGTGTTGGGGTGAAACACATCCACACCGTTGACTTTGACGCGCACCTGACCGTCGTCGCAATCCAATATGTCAATGTCCGGCTCACCAAAGATCACGAACAGGTTGCCCTTGCCGGTGTTCTTGAGGTCTTCGGCCATGTGCAGGTCCGCGTTCATACGGGCTTTGAGCACAGGGATGCGGCCCAGCTTTTCGAACTCACTGGAATGCGCGTCGTAGTTGAACGCACAGGCAATTAACACGTCAAACCCGGCGTCGCCAGCTTCACGGGCGGCAGACACCAAATCCGGTCGTGACACAGTGCCGAATTCCGGGCCGATGAAGATGGCGGCACGTTTCTCGCCGGTGCTGTCTTCATAGCGACCTTCGCCACAGACCAAATCACCAGGCCATGCCACCAGCGACGTGAACACGATCTTGTCCTCTTTGTGCGCCTGTTGCACGCCAGCGGTCTTGAGGTTCTCAAGAATGATCTGGTCAAAGCTACGCTCGGCGTTGTATTCTGCTTGGCGCTCTGCCACTTTCGGGTCGTTGGGGTCAATCAGTTCATCGTTTTCATCTACACCAAGCACCCTATGCGGCGACAGGCTTTCGACGGTGAACGGACCCGCCACTCGAACCTTCTTTTTATCTTCATAGGGCTTGTCATAGAGAAATTCAGAGTCGGCTTTGGCTGCGATAGAAGCGTCGATTTCTTTCTGACGAGCAATGCGTTGTGCCCACCAGGCAGTTACAAGTTCTTTCGCCTGTTTGCGCACATCAGCATTGTGTGAGGTGCTATCGTTTTTAAACTGATTGAAAACCTTGTCGTCCTCAGCCAGGTTACGTGGAACCTCCCACTCGTTCCAGTTAGTACCTAAAAGCGCATTAACTTTCTGGCGCAATGACTCCAGTTCGGGCTGGAACTTATCCCAAATCACATCGATCTCGGCATTGTTGGCGATGGATTTCAGGGTGACATGTGGCACCCGTTCATAGACAAACCCTTGCCGAATATTGCCCCGCGTGGAATTACTGGACGGTGCTGTACGGGTGACTTCGGCTTCCTTTAATTGGCCGTCGCGACTATCAGACAGCAGGTAGTAGGGATATCGTGCGCCCATGATTCGAGCACGGGCCAAAGCCAAAGCGACGCGCGATGTATCTACGGTAATCCAGCGGCGTCCCCATTGTTCCGCAACGTAAGCACTAGTGCCTGAGCCACAAGTCGGGTCCAGGACCAGATCCCCTGGGTCGGTTGCCATCAGGATGCATCGTTCGACGATTCTTTCAAAAGTCTGAACTACGTAAATCTTGCCCGTTTTGCCCGCAACATCCTCCCAAAGATTTCCAAGCGGTGTCGCAGGAAAGTCATCGTGACAACGGACATAGCAAAGCTGATTGCCTGTACTGTATATGCGGCTGCCCCGAGCAAGCCTCAAAAGGCCTTCCTCAGTGGTTGACCAAGTCCGACCCGCCGCAGGCAGATATCGCTTCGCTTCGAACTGAATCGATATTTTTTCATGCTCCTTTGCCGGACGGTTTGAGGTCAAAGGGTCAATGCGTGCATACCGCGCATCAGGCGGCAATTCGTCATCACGTACCCACTTCTCAACAGTCCCGTCCTCGCGTCGTATATTGGCATAACGCTCACCCGTTCCCTTGCCTTCCCCAACACGAAGCGATAAAAATGGTTGCCGGAACTTTGCACCATTTCTATCTTTTGCAAACCAGATAACGTAGTCAGTAACTGTTGACAATAGGCTTGCCGTCTGACCCCCAGTTTTTTTCAGAGTAATTAGGCTTACGAAATTTTCATCTCCAAACACCTCATCCATCACTGAACGAACTCGGTGCACGTTTTCGTCTCCAATTTGCACGAAGATTGACCCAGACTGAGTCAACAAATCCCGCGCCACTGTCAGTCGATCCCGCAGATAGGTCAGGTACGAGTGAATCCCATCGCGCCACGTGTCGCGAAACGCCTTGACCTGCTCGGGCTCACGCGTAATGTGCTCGGCATTGCCATCTTTCACATCTCGGCTGGTGGTGCTCCATTGGAAGTTGCTATTGAATTTGATGCCGTAGGGAGGGTCAAAGTAGATGCACTGCACCTTGCCACGCAGGCCCTCACGTTCTGCCAGTGACGCCATCACCGCCAGACTGTCACCCAGAATCATGCGGTTAGACCAATGGGAGTCGTGCTGGTAGAACTCAGTTTTGGCATCTTCGCTTGGCAATCCGTTGAAGTCGGCAAACATGTCCACTTGCGGCGCAGGCCCAGCGGCCTTCTCACTCTGGCGCTTCAGGTCATCAATTAACACCTTAGGGTGAACTTTTTCCTGAATGTAGAGCGGCGGTGCGTGCACCACCAAGTCTGACCAATCTTGCTCATCCTTACCGCGCCAGACCAGCTGTGGGTCAAGGTCACGGTTGCGGCGCTCATACGCCACGCGGACAGGTGTCTGCTGATCCCGCTGCATAACCGACTGGTATTCCGCAGTCGGTATGTTCTTGCGGGTGGCATCTTCGTGCTTCAGCGTCTCAACGCTAATGGGGGTTGATTTTTTGGTTGCCATATTAGAACGCGCCCTCGGGTACTGACTCGGTGGCCGGGGCAAAGGCATCGATCATCTTGTTGAACTCGGCTTCGACCTTTTTGGCGAAGTCGTACTGCATCTGGTAAACGTCTGTGAACTCGACAAAGGCCCAGCGGCCATAAACCTTGAGGTTGTTGACACCGGGAACCCAGTAGGTTTCCATGGTTAATTTCTTGTCCTTGGCATCTTCGCCGCGATAGCCTTTTATTTCCACTATGAGATTGAGCAGGTCTTCCGGGCCATGGCCGTCATCCACCTTGACAATAAAGTCTGGTCGATACTTACGCGTTTCAGAACCGTACCGATATGGCACTTCAAGCCCCAGGTTATGGTTCTTGACATAAGAGTACACACGCGGGTGACGTTCAGCCACGCGGCAAAACTCGGCCTCCCAGTCGCTATCCAGAATGACCCAGTTCACCTGACATTTAGGTGGTGGTCCGTTGGTTTCCCATCGTTCGGTTTTGGACGTATTGAAGTTGACGTGCCGTGTGGTGCCCGTGGAGTTGTACGGGTCAAGCAATGCCTTGATGGGTCGCTTGCCATGCTCGGCTTGAGTGATGGCTGCGGTGATGCGCTCGCACGCCATGTCCGCCAGTTCCTGGTACATCAACTGCGCCGGGTAGGTATCGCCCTTGCAGGTCAGATATGAATCCAGCCATTCCTTGGTGATACGCTTGAGTTGCCCGAACAGGTGCAGTTTGGCTTCTTCGCCCGGATCGCGCCACTTCGTCATCAGCAGACGCTTGGTCAAATGCATCAACAACGTGGAATGACGCATGTCCGCCAAGTGGTCAAGGCTCAGGTCAACGGTCTCGCCGATGATGCCCGACTGTTGGGTAATGGATGGCCCAACCAAGTCTGGCGTCAACACCAGTTCTGAGTCTGCCGTGAATGCGGCGGTCAGGCGTTCTTCAGGCAGTTCAACCCGGTAACCTTGAACACGTGGGAACTCGATCTCCAGTGCTTCGCGATCTGGCAATGCGCGCACCTGTACGGTCTCGCGTGGCGGCTGGGGCTTGGACACCACCGGCTTGGCGGTGAAGTCAAACGGAATGCCCAGCACGTCCGCATACTCGACGTTGAAGAGGCCTTCTTCGTTCAGGTCATACGACTGACGGCGTAGGGCACGGCCAATCACCTGTTCACAGAGCAACTGGGTTCCGAAAGCACGCACACCCAGCACGTGAGTAACCGTGTTGGCATCCCAGCCCTCAGTCAGCATGGACACTGAGACAACACACCGGATAGACTCGCCTAAGCGACCGGCTTTGCCTACCGTGTTCATGACTTCACGCAAAAGCTCTTGATCAGAGATGTTCTGCCCAGCTTGCGCGTCGCCAGTGCGCTCCACCATTTCACGCCGGAAACGGTCGATCTCATCAGTAGCCATGCTCCGGAAGTTGTCGTCTAGTGCTTCGCCTGACTCCAACTGCTCGCTGTCAATCAGCAAAGTTTTTGGGCGGCCCAGCGCATTGCCGTATTCGTCAAAGTTGCGGAACAGCTCCAACCGCCCGGGTACCGGGGTTTTGCTGCCGTCGTCATTCAGTCGATCAAAGCCAGAGATAAAGTCATAGACCAGCTTGGACGTGGACGTGTTGTTGCAGACCACGATAAAACAGGGTGGCACCTTGATGCCCACGCCTTGCCACAAGTCAAAGGTCTTTTTGTAGTGCCCGTATAAGGCCTCCAGCGCAGTTTGCAATTCGACTGGCAGGCTCAACGGGTCGAGATTAGCAGCGGCACCACGGCCCTTCTTGGGCATACGCTTGCCAATGTGCTCCCACAGGTTGCGGAACTTCGGCATTTCGCCACCAGGGATGTTATCCGCTACTGGAACACGCGGGAGCTTGACGATGCCGCATTCAATGGCATCCATTAGCGAAAAGTCGCTCATGGTCCAAGGGAACAGCGTGCCTTCGGCATAGCCTGAGCCAGAAAGGAAGAACGGCGTGGCAGACAAGTCCACCACTTTGGCGATGCCCAACTTGCGGTTCAGCGTCTCCAGGCCGGTGATCCACAAACGGGCGGCTTCGTTGTTCTCCTGGGCCTCCTTCTTTTCGTCGCCTTTCAAGGCGTCGGATTCAGCATCTGGTTTCTCGCGGTAGCAGTGATGAGCCTCATCGTTGATGACCAAGACATTGGTCAAACCCATCAGGTCAGGCATGACGCGTTGCAGCATCTGCCCTTCGGTCTCCAAGGTGTTGAGTTCATCGCCGCCACGGCCTTGCAGCAACAGGCGGCCACCTTTGGACAGTTCAACACGCTCTCGCATCTTGAAGGCGTGGTAGTTGGTAATGACGATCTTGGCGCGGTTCAGATCATCCAGCATGTCAGTGGGAACAAGCTCACGGCTGGCGTAGTAACTGTCGGGGTCGTTGGGCTGGAGCACACGCAATCGGTCTTTGATGGTCAAACCGGGGGCGACAAGTAGGAATCCACGTGTGAATTTTTTGCTAGCCGGACGGCGAACGGCATTGACGGTTTGCCAAGCAATGATCATCGCCATGACGGTGGTCTTGCCCGCGCCGGTTGCCAGCTTCAAGGCAATGCGCATCAATTCTGGGTTGGCATCGTTGTTGGCACTGGCGATGTGGTCAAGGAATGTTTGCCCGACCTTGCCAATTTGGGGGGCTACCTCTGTCAGCCAAATCAGCGTCTCTGCGGCTTCAACCTGGCAGAAGAATGGCCGAATACTGCTAAATGGATGGTGCCGCCAGTGCTGGAGCAGGCGTGCCGTCTCTGGTGTGACGCGCCAGTCGGCCGGATTTTTCAGCTCACGCCACTTGTCTACCTCCGTGCGGACGGAGTTGATGACAGCTGTGTGGTCGTAGGCCTGCTTCTGAGAGGACAGGCCATCATCGAACAAAAGGCTTTCCTGCTTGGCTGCACCTTTTTGCTTCTTTGCCTTGGGGATGGGGGTGATGAACTCGGCGCGACGGCGAGATTCTGTGAGTTGCTGGGTCGGCTGACCAGTGCCGTCTAGCTCCCAGTGACGCTTGGGATATTGGTACGGCGAATTGAGAATCGGCTTCTCAAAGAACTGGTTTGTCATTCAAATCCTGCTTTTTTAGCTATTGTTCGCTCCCAGGTCGCGAACTTTCGGACGACGACACACGCGATTTTGGAGACTATTCCCTCTCCATTATCAGGTGTATTTGCACCGAATTTTCTGAAGCTATGCAGGCTGACTCTGAATGACTTGAACCCAATCGATGGGTATCTACAAAAGGCTGGGTATCTGGCGCTTGTGGACGGGGCGTATGTATCGCATGACCATTTCGTGAGACTTATGCCCAGTCTGTTCCATGATTGCGGCGGTCGGCCAAGAGGCCATGGCTGCTTCGGTGGCAAACCCGGAACGGAGCGAGTGCCCCGCCACCGTCAGAGCCGCCTCCCATCCTTTAGCCTTGCCGACTGCTGATTTCAAGATCAAGGCTACCGACGGTGGGGTCAACGCCTTGGTGCTCCCCAAGTGGTCATGGCAGTTAACCCGTCTGAACAGCGGACCGGCCGTGATGCCCGCCAGTGCCAACCACTTCTGTAGTGAAGTCACTGGACACCGAGCTTTCGACTTGGCGAAGGGAATAAATACCGTTCTTCCTGCACCTTCCTGGTCGGTTTTGGAGCGCAAGATCCTTAGCTCCACACCATGGTCGTACTGGGTTATGTCATCAACGTTAAGCGCTACGAGTTCTGAGCGGCGGAAGGCTCCTGCAAAGCCGATAAGGATGAGTGCTTTGTCGCGTGCTGCTTTCAAAGGTTTCTGCGTTTCCACCGTCACCATGAGTTCGAGAAGGTCGTCTTTAACCAATGCACGGACTTGCCTCTGCGCAACGCCGAAGGTGCGACGGATTCCTTGCATGACCTTCTTGACGCGAGGGTCTCGGATTGGACTCTGCAAGCCTTGGTCTGAGTGCGCCCTGTGGATCGCGATAAGGCGGTGCTGTAAGGTTGCCACGGCAAGAACACCGCCAAAGGTGGCGAGGTATTCCGCGACCATGGCTGGTGTAGCGGGAATCGTTCCGCCGTTGGCCTTGAAATGCCTAATGTCTTGGTCGTAGCTGCGACGAGTGGACTCCGACTGCGCTGCTTGGGTGTAGCTGAAAACCAGTGCCGATGCCTTGGGGTTATCAGACTGCCGCCCAGCCTTGAGTTGATGAATGCGAGCAGTCATTGGTTTGCCCAAGGATTTACCCACTGGCCCACGGATACATCAAAGCAATACTGCCGATGGACTTGCACGTTCAGATGGATTCGGCCAATACGGAGGCATTCGCGTAACGGCAATGCTGGCGCTCCCGGTCCATTGTCATGGTGAATCAACGAGTGGAACAGCCAACACGGTTTTTCGTCGCCGTCGAAAAAGTCAACCGGAACACCTGACCAATGCTTGGGTTTGAACAATTCGTCGTCCAGCCCGTCCTCGCCAATAGATTCATGGCGTGTCGTAAGGTAATTCAACGACTGAGGGACAAAGGCGTGATCGCGGCGGTTTAGCTCGAAATGGATGTCAATGTCCAAGGCAAAGTCAAACATGGGGTCGTCCTTGCTGGCGGCGTGGCGCTCAAGATTGAGCAGGGTGTCTTCGGTGAGGCCATGCAGCAAGTCGGTGACGCCGATCAGATGGCGGTTCAGTTGCTGCAGGTCCGTGAATTCGACAGGTGTCAATGGCTCCACGACTGGCGAAGGCTCCTTCATAGGCAACAGTTGGGTGTCAACGGCTACTTGGATGGCATCCAGCGCAGCATGAAATCGGTTAAGTTGCAGAAGCACGTCAGAGAAGCCAGCCAAGTTGGGCCGGGCGCTGAGTGCGACTTTCCGCCACGTAGCGACCTGACCATGAAGCGCTTCAAGCGCCTGGCGTTGAATGGTGAGCATGGAGATAAGCCTTTAAGGAGTGCGATACAGCGCGGGTTTGCCGGTTCTGGCGGCAGGTGTCACGCCGATCCAATATGTGAAGCGCACGGCTAGTACTCCGATGGCAGCAAAATGCACGTGCTCGCTCGCGTTACATCGTCCGCGCCAACGGCTTCCGTGATGATCCAAAACTTGTCTGGCCCCATGACATAGGCCGAAAAGAGGCGACTTCCATCCTGTAAAGCCACATCGTTTGCCATTCGATCTGACTTGCAGAGGTCACCCCAATCGCCATTCACATGGCGGCTGAGTAGCGTTGCCGGGTCAACGCCATGCTTTTCCATGAGTTCCAACGCCCCTGGTGTTGCCGCGATTTGGCCCATACCGAAGAGCGGACCCGATTGATGTTCGTGCTCAGTTGCACTACCTGCAGGTTTTTGTTTGAGATTTTTCATGTGCGAATTCCTTGAGGGGTTAATGACGAATGGAAGCGAGTGATCCAGAACGCAAAAAGCCATGACGGTTAGGTCATGGCTTTTACGTTGGTCAGTGCGGAAACTGTCTATCGGCCCGGAAAGGCCTCGAATGCTCAGCCATTTCAACGCGGTGGGCAGGGAGTCAAATTGATCTTGCTTGCAAAACTTTGGCTGTGGTGCGCACCGGATATTCCCAATCTATTCGGACGTTGGGTGCTTGATCCAGTTGGCGATGATGCCAACCGCTTCCTGCTCCATGCCGATGTACCCGTGATAGTGAAAGCTCTCACAGGGGTCGCCGGTAGGGTTCGAGCCGCCTTTGACCATCACCAGTTTCTTGAACGGGGCATTCTTGACCCCTTTGATGATCGCGGGGACTTCATACGGTTTGCAAAGGCGACAAGCATCGTTCTCATGGTGAACCACCAGCACCGGGATTTTGATGGCAGCCAGGTCCTGCGTGGGCACAGCACCCACCTTCTTGTACTCAACAACGCTGGAGGTCAGCACGATACCGGCCAACTCAGCGTTTCCGAATGCGATTGCCGCCGCCGTGGCAGACACCGTACCTCTGCTGGTGCCAACCAACCATACCGGCAACCCGGCATCGGCTTTCAGGTAGGCGACCAGCTTCTGAATGTCCACCATGTGCTCTGGCGCGATTCGATCTGGGTAATCGAGGTCGGTCTTATCGGAGGCACGACTCATTACTGCCACGTTCAGACCGGCGTCGGCAAAGTAGTCACGGGATCGCACAAGGAAGTTGTTTCCGGACGGTTTTCCGTCAACGGGTGCACCAAAGCCACCAGCACCACCGGGCAGCAGGATGACAGTTGCCGTCGCTGCGTCACGCTTCATGTAGTAGACCGGAACCTTGACGCCGTCCCGCGTATCGAGCCGGATGATCTGATCGGCGGCATTGGCGGTCATTGACAGCAGCACAGCGACCGTCAGGCAGAACAGTTGTTTGACGTTCATGTTTGTTCTTTCATGCCGTTTTCAGTTCTTCAGTGCGCCGGTCAACCTGTTCGCGCAATGCCTTACCCGGTTTGAAGTGGGGAACCCGCTTCTCGGGGATGGCGACACTTTCACCGCTGCGTGGGTTTCGTCCGATACGTGGGGCTCGGTGGTTGATGGAAAAGCTGCCAAAGCCACGAATCTCGATACGGTGACCACTGACCAAGGCATCGTTCATCGCATCCAGAATGGCCTTGACCGCAAGCTCCACATCGTTAACGGTGAGTTGACCAAACCTCGCGGCAAGTACTTCAACAAGGTCAGAGCGGTTCATGCGGCGTTGATATGAGCAAGGTGTACGGAGAAACTGAGTATCGCCCAGGAAACCAGATGCACATCACTCTGGAACGAAGTCGAAGGTTTGTCGGCGGCATTGGGCTGAAAGGATCAACAGCGATGCCGATAAATCTGCCAGTTCAGCGAGCAAAAACCCGATGCATTCAACATCGTCAGCACCGACAGTGCCATCCTCGATAACAGGTGCCGAATGGGCCAAGAGCAATCCCATGGCGGCAAGGCCTCCGTTAATGACTTGAACAATAGTTTGTGAATCGTCCCCAATGGCGACAAGAAGGGACACGTCGGCAGCAGGGAAGTCAATCTCCATTGTGCTTGTCTTGGGCAGCGTGGGCAAACGTTTGAGCAAGTCACGCATGGGCCGAGTGGCTTGGGTGCGATAGGTCATGCTAGTGCTCGCTCTTCAGTACGATTCTTGTGCTCAAGCGTATGCCGTCTTCATCGATAGCATCCGTAATGACAAAGATGCCTTGACTACCTTTGATCGCGTATGACGACACGATGGGTCCGCCGTCAAGAACGGCTGCATCATTTTTGGCGCGGTTGGTGGCGTTGAGGCGCCCCCACACCCCATGGGCGTGAAAACGCAAGTAGGTGGCCGGGAGTACTTGCAGATCACTCACTAGCCTGATGGCAGATGGTGACCCAACGGTGATGCCCAGATCAAACAGCGGCTCGGAAGCAAGGCGTAGTGCGCCGACTTCTTTTTTCGTCTCAGGCCTTTTTCGTTTATTCATGTCGAATCCCAAAGTGAGACCACCATGAGCGTATTTGCAAAGTTGATTGCAGAAGCGGTGGCGGGAGGTGAAATGCAAAGCGCCAGCACTGAACGGCTGGCGTGACCAAGGAGGAGCAGTCGGTTTAGGGCTTTGGCAATCGACCACACTGAAAATAGTTCTACTTACCCTTTCCAGCAGGGTTAGCTTTTTGCGTGATTTCTAAATACCAGCTAGAGCCTGGCTCCAGTTTGAGGTGGTCGAACGAGCTTGTCACTTCGAGCTTCGGGTCAATTCCGGGTAGAGGGTCGATCACCACGGAATGTGCCTGCTGAGTCGCAGTACCCCTAAAGTGTCTGAAGGTCACGTGACGGAAGCTATCGTCAAATGTTGAGTACTCACAGCACAATACGCAAAAATCTGGAAGGGCAGCTATCGATAAAAAATCTTTGTAGTCACTGCACAAATAATTTGAGCAGTTGAACAAAATTTTTCTGAAAAGCACTTCGTCCATATTGAATGGTCCTTTAGGACGCATACCAAGCGTGACAGCCATTTTCTTGATATCCGACATCGACTTTCCACAAATGCAAGCCGCCACGGCCAGCAGGTCATCATGCGTGCCTTCCATGGGTATTCGGGTTAGGCCTGCTGCGGCGATGGAAGAATGGTGTATAGGGGTGGTAGTAGCCAATTGCTTTGCTCCAGAGTGATGGTTGAAAGTGATTGCGCATGCAGCGGCTGAACCGGGTCTGATTGCATCCGGTAAAAAGGCAAGGGAAGGAAAAGTTGGTTGCGAGGCCTGAACGGAATGTTCAGTTCGCTATCTTGCTCGTGCTGCTGCGCACTATGTCAACGTGGCGGTTGGATTTGCTTTAAACCACCAATCGACACCGTCGATGGTAGCCGGGGTGCGAATATTCGTCTTGAAACAATAACTTTGCTGTATGAGTGGTTCGGATATCGCCACCGTTGGCTGTCCAAATGCCTCTGCCGCATTGCCATTGGTCCGCGCTGAACCAGTCACCTCGGGAGCAAACATTGTTAGAATGTTAGGCTCTGCTAGCCACGTTGCCAGTAGATCGTGCCGCTTTAGCTCAGTTGGTAGAGCAGCTCCTTCGTAAGGAGAAGGTCGACAGTTCGATTCCGTCAAGCGGCACCAGTAAAATCAACAACTTAGAGAAGCCACCTAGTGTGGCTTCTCTGCTTTTTGGCTCTATGGCACAGCTGGTGGCACAGTTCATTGCCAAAAAAGGAGTCCAAAAAATACGGATTTGCGATTATTCGGACCACCTCGTCACTATTATTTTTGCAACGGAAAATCCAATTGACTGCGGTCTCCGGATCGTCTGGCGCGTGCTCAGTTAGTGACAGGTGAACGCTGAGGCCTTGAACCCTTCGGTATTTTCTGTCCACGAATCAAAAAACGATATCCGTCTTCGACGAAGCTAGCGGCGTGCTGTAGATACGTGGGGATTCTGATGATCAAGTCTGCAGCCCAGTTTTTTGAGGTCTCTTCGTCGTAGCGGCCATAGCAGGAATTTTGGACTACAAATTTCGCGATCTCTTCGTCTTGCATCCCATGTTGGTGAAGTTGTCCCACAAGCGCCAATATCTTCAGCGGGAATCCGTCCGACTGGTGGTTACCGTATTGACCTTTCGAAAAAAAGAATCGAAGCTTTTCAATAAATGGCGGTTCGACGGCTTCACTGACCAAAAAGCCTTGGTAAATGGTCTCCAAGTCTTCCCTGTATTCATTAATTTGTTGGGAAATTGACCCGTAAACATCTACACGAATAGCTCGCCAATACAGTGCTGGAGTGGCAGATTTGTCCTTGGCGCCAATGGCATTTGTGAAGCCCTTCGCATCGAAGTAGCGGCACTGATCGAGATTTAAGAGTTCACGACAACCTTTGGGTTGACTAGTTTTTTTCAATCCCTCTTCCCTAAACCATAGGCGGTAATCCTTTGCACACCGACTAACCAATTCGAGCTGCCCGGCCAACAGCACACTACAGTCAATTGCAAACCACACTTTCGTGGACACCCCTTCATCGCCATTAATTGGAATCTCCGGCAGGTGGGCCAGGTGGAGCGAGTATTCCGGCGACTGCGGACCAATTTCGTTCGGGAAGGCATCGGCATCCCATTCGGGTGCGTCAACAATGTCCATCAATGGCTCAAACCAAGACCTCGCGCCCTGTCTTTCCGGAAGTCTAATGGCTGTTGGGTCGAGCCACCAGTCAAGACCGTATCTACTTCTTGGATGATTTGGAAAGCCCACACTCGCTTCTCCCCTCTGAAAGCGTTCGTAATCAGTTCGGTATTTTTCGTTCAATCTCAAGAACTGCCATGCCCATTCATCAGGTCCAAAACGCATCTCTGCCCCGACCAAATCGAACGGCAAGCCATGCTGAGAAATTTTGAGGCTCAAGTCTTCGACTAGTATTTTCTTACTCGGCATTTCTTTCGTCTCCCGAAATTCCACTTTGTTCAGTTTCGCCAGCTGATTTCTTGTCCAGACGGCGTTGACTCACTCGCGTCATCACTTTGGCAATGTGGGCCTTGTTGAGGTGCGAGTACCGCTTGACCATCTGAAGACTCTTGTGCCCAAGAATTTCTGCAATCTCCGGTGCCGTTGCGCCGTCCATGGCTAGGAAACTGGCGGCAGTGTGCCGGAGATCATGGAAGCGGAAGTTTTCAATGCCAGCCCGCCCAAGTGTGGTTTCCCAGGCCTTGCGAATTTCAACAGGCTTGTTGGCATCATCCTCGCTGGGAAACAGCAGGGCGTCTGGCTTGACATGCCCTCGGTGCTTTTTTGCATGCTCTTTGTGCAGGGTCTTGATGGCAACGCAGGCCTGAGTAACCAATGGCACTCCACGGGGCTCACCGTTTTTGGTGGTTTCCAACATGATTAGACCGAGGTCGGCTTGGTCATCGAAAGTGATGTTGCGCCACCGCAGGTTCATGATCTCGCCGTATCGCATGCCGGTGGATATTGCCGTGATCAAAATCGTGTGAAGGTAGCGATTCGCGGAAACTTTGGCGGCGGCAAGCAATCGAGTATGTTCGTCGTCCGTCAGGTAGCGTTGCCGCGCATTGTTGACCTTGGGCTTGCTGACCCTCGACATGGGCGACTCTGGTAACCATTGCCACTCCCGTACTGCGACATTAAAGGCTTGAGACAGCAACGCCATGTATCGGACGACAGTTGCGGGTGATCGCTTCTTATCCTTGTTTTTGCCATACGGAATCTGCATCAGCTCATCCCGGCATTTTCCGATGGCAGCCGGGGTCAGATCGGCAAGGCTATATGAACCCAGTTTTTCAATCCACCAATCGATTTGGGCACCTTGGGTGCGAAGCTCTTTGGGCTTGGTGGGAATCAGCACCTTGTCGCGGTAGTCCTCCAGCAGTTCCTTGAAGGTGTGCTTTTGTGCCTCTGCTCGGGGCATGAAGCGACCATTACGCAATTCGGACTCAACGTGAGCTGCCCATTGCTTTGCTACTGTCTTGGTGTCGAAGGATTGGGTCTGCGGGGGGAAGCCCTTGATGCGGATTTGGACGTGGTAAGACTTCTTGCCAGTGGCATCGATACGTTCACGAATCGTTGACATGTGCAGCCCTCACTTTGGTGAGAACGCGATGGCTAGTGAAAGCACTTTCGAGTGCCCTAGATTCCCATAGCGTCTCATAGGCATTGTGCCATGAGTGTGCCGCCATGAAAAAAGCGCACCGTGAGATGCGCTTAACTTGTTGATTTGATTGTGTTTTTTGGTTCAGAGCATGTTTCATTACGAATGAGCTGCTCTACCGACTGAGCTACACCGGCTTGGAAAGAGCGCAATTATAGCGGCGGGTTTATGGCGCGCTGTGGTAGCGGGTGACGCGTTCCACCTCGTTTTTGGAACCCATGAAAACGCTCACACGCTCGTGCAGTTTGGTGGGGTTGATGTCCATGATGCGCTGCTTGCCGTCGGTGGCCGAACCGCCGGCCTGTTCTATCAGCCAGCTCATGGGATTGGCCTCATAAAGCAGGCGCAATTTGCCAGCTTTTTCGGGCTCGCGTTTGTCCCAGGGGTACATGAAGATGCCGCCACGGGTCAGGATGCGGTGCACGTCGGCCACCATGCTGCCGACCCAGCGCATGTTGAAGTCCTTGCCGCGCGGGCCGTCCTTGCCTTGCATGCATTCGTCGATGTAGCGCGTCACCGGGGCCGCCCAATGGCGCTGGTTGCTCATGTTGATGGCAAATTCCCGGGTGTCCTCGGGCACGCGCAGGTCTTCTTCGGTCAGGATGAACGAGCCTTGTTCGCGGTCCAGCGTGAACACCGTCACACCGTCGCCCACAGTCAGCACCAGCGTGGTTTGCGGGCCATAGACGCAGTAGCCTGCAGCCACTTGTTTGGTGCCTGGCTGCAAAAAGTCCTGCTCCGACACCCCTGTGCCTTCGGGCTTGACGAGCACGCTGAAGATGGTGCCAATGCTCACGTTCACATCGATGTTGCTGGAGCCGTCCAGCGGGTCAAACATCAGCAGGTATTCGCCCTGCGGGTAGCGGTTGGGCACCACGTAGATGCCTTCCATTTCCTCGCTGGCCATGGCCGCCAGGTGGCCACCCCATTCATTGGCTTCGATCAGCACCTCGTTGGCGATGATGTCGAGCTTTTTCTGCATTTCGCCCTGTACGTTTTCGCTCTCGGCGCTGCCCATCACGTCGCCCAGCGCACCCTTGCTGACGGCCTGGCTGATGCGCTTGCAGGCGCGCGCCACCACTTCAAGCAACAGGCGCAGTTCGGGCGGAATGTGGCCTTCCATGCGCTGCTGCTCGACCAGGTAACGTGTCAGGGATATTTTTTTAGGCATGTGTTGCTCCTGGTTTTGGCGATTCAATCAGCCAAGGCGCGGCTGACCACTTCGCGTACGTCGTTGCTCAGGTCGGATTTTGCGGCCACCCGTTTGAGCGCTTCGCAGGCGGCGTTGCGGTAGGGTTCGACCAGCTTCTTCCAGCGGTCCAGTGCGCGTGCCAGTCGTGCAGCCACTTGCGGGTTGATGGCATCGAGCGCCAGCACCTGGTCAGCCCAAAATACATAACCCGCGGCATCGGTGCGGTGGAAAGCGCCCGGGTTGGCGCTGCAATAGCTGAAGATGACGCTGCGCGCGCGGTTGGGGTTGCGGATATGAAAGTCGGGGTGCTTGAGCAACTGGCGCACCGCCGGCAGCACCTGGCCGCCGCGGTCGCTACAGCCGGCTT
>JAQSDS010000386.1 GCA_029946045.1 Rhodoferax sp. | reverse complement strand
CTTTTGGAAATTTTTTGGATTGGGTACATTTGACTGATCATACGGAGACATTGCATGTCAGTCAGTCCAACCAGCGATAAAAACACCCTTGTTCAGCCCGTCAGCCCTGCGCCTTTCTGGAACTTGCCTGGCGCTTATGCCGGCCTGCAGCGCAGCTTTACCTGGCATGTGCCAGCGCAGTTCAACATGGCGCAAGCCTGTTGCGCGCGCTGGGCAGCGCAGCCCGATGCCATGAACAACATCGCGATCCACGACGGCCAGCCGGATGAGACAAACCGCGCGTATTCGTATGCCGAGTTGCAGGACCAGACCAACCGGCTCGCCAATGTGTTGACTGGCTTGGGGGTGCTTCCCGGTGACCGGGTGGCCATCGTGATGCCGCAGCGTTTCGAGACCGCGGTGGCCTACATGGCCGTGCTGCAAATGGGCGCCGTGGCCATGCCGCTGTCGCAGCTCTTTGGCCCGGAGGCGCTTGAATTTCGATTGCAGGACAGCGAAGCAGTGGCGCTGATTGGTGACGCGCAAACCCTCGCCAATGTTCAGGCGGTGCGTGCCCATTGCCCGGGCCTGCGCCAGGTGATTGGTGTCAGGCTTGGGGCTGATGCCCAGCCACTTGCCGATGTGGCTTACGAGACCGCGCTGGCGGGTGCCAGCAACCAGTTCGATCTGGTCAGCACGCGCGCTGAGGCGCCAGCCATCCTGATCTACACCAGCGGCACCACCGGCAATCCCAAAGGTGCGCTGATCCCGCACCAGGCCCTCATTGGTAATCTGACGGGTTTTTTGTGCAGCCAGAACTGGTTTGGTTTTGCCATGACGCCTTCGCCGGTCGACAGTTTGCAGCGCTTAATTAACCCGGAGCACTTACCCGCAGGCTCTGGCGCGGTGTTCTGGAGTCCCGCCGACTGGGCCTGGACCGGTGGTCTGATGGATGCGCTGCTACCTTCGCTTTATTTTGGCCGTCCCATCGTCGCTTTCAACGGCCGCTTCGGCCCGCAAGTAGCACTGGAACTGCTGCGCAATTTTGGCGTGACCCACACCTTCCTGTTTCCGACGGCCCTGAAGGCCATGATGAAAGCCTTTCCCGGCCAGCCTGGCCAGCCCGTCAATATTCAGTTTGGTCTTCAGCTGCAAGCCATCATGAGTGCCGGTGAGGCCGTGGGTGACGCGGTGTTTGATTACTGCCAGTCGCAGTTGGGTGTGACCGTCAATGAGATGTTTGGCCAGACCGAGATCAACTACATCGTGGGCAATTGCGCCACCCTGTGGTCACCCAAACCGGGCAGCATGGGTATGGGTTACCCTGGCCACCGGCTGGCGGTGATTGATGACGCGGGTGGGGAGTGTGCCTCCGGTGAGGTGGGTGACGTGGCAGTCAACCGCTGTGACGTGAACGGTCAGCCAGACCCCATTTTCTTTTTGGGCTACTGGAAGAACGACGCATCAACGCAGGCCAAATTCACCGGCGACTGGTGCCGCACCGGCGACCTGGCCAGCCGCGACGCCGAAGGCTACCTGTGGTACCAAGGCCGCAGTGACGATGTGTTCAAGGCCGCGGGCTATCGCATTGGCCCGGGCGAGATCGAGAACTGCCTGGTCAAACACCCGGCCGTGGCCAATGTGGCGGTGGTGCCCAAACCGGATGCAGCGCGCGGCGCGGTGGTCAAGGCCTATGTGGTGCTGTCGCCCGCCTTTGTGGTGGCCCGCGACAGTTACACGGGAACCCGGGCGCAATTTGAGGCTGAACTCATGGCGCAACTGCAAGCCCACGTCAAGGACAAGCTGGCACCCTATGAATATCCCAAGGAAATTGAGTTTTTGGAAGCCCTGCCCATGACCACCACCGGCAAGGTGCAGCGCCGGGTGCTGCGGCTGCAGGAAGAGGCGCGGGCACTTGCGCTTATGGCGACAGCAGCCACGGGCGCAAACCCGTAAACTACAAAAATCGGCTGCAAGGCCTTTTTTATTGAAATAACGCATGAAAACGATTCAACTGGGTCAAAGCGACCTCCACGTCACACCCATCTGCCTGGGCACCATGACCTTTGGTGAGCAGGTCGACGAAACCACGGCTTTCGATATTCTGGATCGCTCGCTTGAGCGTGGTATCACGTTTGTTGACACGGCCGAGATGTATGCCGTGCCGCCGCGCGCTGAAACGTTCAACGCGACCGAAAAAATCATCGGCAACTGGCTCAGCAAGCGCCCGGGTGCGCGGCAAAAGCTGGTGTTGGCGAGCAAGGTGGCGGGTCCGTCGCGCAACATGTCGTGGATCCGTGGTGGCAGTCCGGATTTGACTGGCAAGGACATTCTGGAAGCCTGTGATGGCAGTCTGAAACGCCTGCAAACCGATGTCATCGACCTGTACCAGATTCACTGGCCGGTGCGAAGTGTGCCTATGTTTGGCGGCATGTATTACCAACCCGCCAGTGGCAGCGAGGGCACTTCCATTCACACCCAGCTGGAGGCGCTGCAGCAACTGGTGCAGGCAGGCAAGGTTC
>JAQSDS010000385.1 GCA_029946045.1 Rhodoferax sp. | reverse complement strand
GGCGCATTTCGCGCAGCATGAACAGGTACAAGCCTTCCACCTTGTCGCGCGCCCAGGGCGTCTTGCGCAAGAACTTCAGGCTGGACGCCACGCTGGGCTCATGCGTGAAGCAGCGTACCGGAATGCGTTCGCCCAGGCCGGGCCAGCCATAGTGGGCGCTCAAGGCGGTCACCATGGCTTCCAGCGTGACGCCATGCAAGGGGTTGCGGGCTTGCGGCGCTGGCTTTTTTGGCGAGGGGTCGGTCGGTTCGGCGGGTAAGGTGGACATCAGCCCATTTTCGCACTGCCCGGCTATTTCTTGCGCTCTGAATGGCCTGCTTTCAGTTTTTTGGTCTTGGCCGGTGGCTTGTCGGGCTCGACCTTGGGCTTGACGTCTTGTTGCAGGGCAGACTCCAGGCGTTCGCACAGTCTGCGCAAAATCTTGATGCGGGCGTAATTTTTGTCATTGGCCTCGACCAGCGTCCAGGGCGCTTCACCTGTGCTGGTGCGCTCCACCATGTCGCAAATGGCTTGCTGGTAGTCGTTCCACTTCTCGCGGTTGCGCCAGTCTTCCTGGGTGATTTTGAAGCGCTTGAAGGCCACTTGCTCGCGCTCCTTGAAACGCTTGAGCTGCTCGGCCTGGCTGATCTGCAACCAGAATTTGACCACGATGACACCGGCGTCAAACAGCTCGTGCTCAAAGTCGTTGATCTCGCTGTAGCCGCGCAGCCAGTCGGCCTCGGTGCAAAAGCCTTCCACCCGCTCCACCAGCACGCGGCCATACCAGGTGCGGTCAAAAATGGCGACCTGGCCATGGCGTGGCAGCTTGTGCCAGAAGCGCCACAGATGGGGCTGCGCCTTTTCTTCGTCGCTGGGCGCCGCCACCGGTGTCACCTGGTACTGCCGGGCGTCCAGTGCCGCTGCAATGCGCCGGATCGCTCCGCCTTTGCCCGCCGCATCGGCGCCCTCGAAAGCGCACACCAGCGCGCGGTTTTTGAAGCGTTCGTCACGCACCAGTTCCGACAGACGCCCTTGCCATTTGGCCAGTTCGTCCTTGTAGGGTTTGTCGGCCAGCGTCAGCGTCAAATCGAGCTCGGACAGCACATTGCGGCCGTCCAGATTCACCCGCACCATGGGTGCCATCGGCGTGTGCGGCATCTCCTTGGCGGCCAGCTTGTTTTGCATGGCCTTGAGCAAGACCTGGCCCACGGTCAGGTCGCGGTAGCGGTCGTCTGCGGCCTCCAGTACCACCCAGGGCGCGGCTGCGGTGTTGGTGATGCGCAATAAGTGGCGTGCTGCGTCCTGTAACTGCTCGTAGGTTTTGAGGCGGTCCCAGTTCCATTGGGTGACACGCCAGGCGGTCCGCGGGTCGCTGGAAAGGGCCTTGAGGCGTTGCTTCTGGCCGTCCTTGCTGAGGTGAAACCAGAACTTGAGCACCAGCGCGCCCTCGTTGACCAGCATTTCTTCGAAGCGGTTGATCTGCTGGGCCCGGGCATCCAGCTCATTGAGCGAGATCACCCCTTCGATGCGTTCGCGAATCGGGTCGGAGTACCAGGAACCGGCAAAGATGCCGACCCGGCCCTTGGGCGGCAGACTGCGCCAGTAGCGCCACATGGGCGGGCGTTCGCGTTCTTCGTCGCTGGGTTGCGAAAAAGCCAGGGTCGAGATGAAACGCGGATCCATCCATTCGTAGAGCACGTTGATGGTTTCCCCCTTGCCCGCGCCGTCCTGGCCGCTGATGAGCACCACCACCGGCGTCTTGTGCTGCTCGAACAAGTCAACTTGCGCGTTCAACAGGGCGGCGCGCAAGGTGGGAACGGCTTCGCGGTAAGCCGCCTTGCTGAGTTTGTGGCCAATTTCGGCAGATTGAAACATCGGGTGCTTTCGGCGAGTCGTTGTGCAAGTGGTGACGGGTGGCGACCCAGGACACGATACAGGGCCAGCGACAGATTGCACCACTTGCCAACACTATCTTTTTGACAAAAGGCAAAAAACCAGGGTTTTCCCGGGGTGCAGAAGCCTATTTAGCCAAGCCCGGACACTTCAAAGGACATTTGAATCCGGTAAAGTCCCACCTCTATGTCGACCCAACGCCCGTTCATTGAAGTTGCCGTGATCATGCAACGCCTGGCCCATACCGGCCCCGCCGCCCGCTGGCAACCCTGGCGCTGGCAGCTTGCCGAGGTGGTGATGAACGAAGCCGGCTTTGGCACCGAGCCACGCCTGCTGTACCAGAGTGACACGGAGCAACGCTGGTTGCACGGTGGCCTCAAGGTGGAGCTGTTCAGCGACGATGGCGAGGGCTATTACCTCAACGCCAGCACCGACCTGCCCAGCTGGTTTGTGTTGTGGCGCATGGAGGACGAGCCCAGTGTGGCGGCTGAGCCTATTCCGAGGCCGCTGGTGGTGAGCCTGAGCTATTACGACGCGGGCCGCTGGCTCGACGCCCAGGAAACGGTGGAGCAGGTACCCGCCCCGGCATCGGTGGTGGCTTGGTTGCAGTCCTTTGTGGATGAACATCAC
>JAQSDS010000384.1 GCA_029946045.1 Rhodoferax sp. | reverse complement strand
TCCACCTGCACGGCCATGAATTTTTGGTGACCGGCACCGACGGCGGCCCCACGCCACCGAGCACGCGCTGGTATGAGGTGACGACCGATGTCGCGGTGGGGCAAATGCGCCAGATCGAACTGATCGCCGATGAAGAAGGCGACTGGGCCATGCATTGCCACAAGAGCCACCACACCATGAACGCCATGGGCCACGCTGTACCCACCATGATTGGCGTGGACCACCGTGGCCTGGTTGGCAAGATCCAGAAGGTCGCGCCCGACTACATGCTGATGGGCGAACGCGGCATGGCCGACATGGGCGACATGCAGATGCCGCTGCCTGACAACACGGCCCCCATGATGACCGGCACCGGCCAGTTTGGCCCGCTGGAAATGGGCGGCATGTTCACCGTGTTCAAGGTCCGCAAAGACCAGAAACCAGGCGACTACAGCGACCCCGGACCCTACCAATTTCCAGCCGGCACCGTGGCTTATGAGTGGAATGGCACCACGCCCAAAACCACGCGCCCAAGCGGCAGCGCCGAGGCGGCACCGGCCGCAGCAAGCGTCGTCAAGCCCAGCGGCAAAGGCATGTCGGGCATGGCGCACTGACCCTGTTCTTTCAAGATAAACCCGTCCCATCAGCCATCTCAAACTTCCCACATCAGGCCAACATGAAATTTTCAAAACTTCCCTTTTCCAAGTCTTCCACACTGGTTGCCATCGCTTTGCTTGCCGCGTCTTCGGCAGCGTCAGCCGCAGGTGCGCATGGCGGCGGGCATGGTGAATCGTCCATCGGCAAGCCCGGCGTTGCCGCCAAGGTCAACCGCACGATCCAGGTGGAGATGGCGAACGGCATGCGTTTCAAGCCCTCGGCTATCCATGCCAAAAAGGGGGAAACGATCCGTTTTGTCCTGAAAAACACCGATGGCGTCAAACATGAATTCAGCCTGGGGACAGAACAGGAATTGCTGGACCACTATGAAGTCATGAAAAAGTTCCCCGACATGGAGCACGACGAGCCCAACAAGATCAGTCTGGCGCCGGGCAAGCAGGGCGAAATCATCTGGCAATTTACCAAGGCGGTTGATGTCGACTTTGCGTGTCTGCACCCAGGCCACTTTGACGCCGGCATGAAGGGCCAGGTCAAGGTCGCCGCCAAGTAAATTGACGCCACCCTCCGTTCCCAAACCACAAATTTTCCGGAAGAGAGCTCATGAAACAAACCAGACTTTTGCTGACGGCGAGCGTCATCGCGCTGTCGTCGCTGTTCTGCGGCGCAGCGCTGGCGCAGGCGTCGCCGCAGCCACACGCGGTTGACGCATCAGCCAAGCCCGAATTGGCCGACGGGGAGGTTCGAAAAATTGACAAGGAGACCGGCAAAATCACGCTCCGGCATGGCGAGATCAAACACCTGTACATGCCACCCATGACCATGGTTTTTGTGGCCAGGGACAAAGCCATGCTCGACCGGGTCAAGGCTGGCGACAAGGTGCGCTTCATGGCGGTTCACGAAAACGGCCAGATGATCGTTACAGACATCCAGCCCATCAAGTAATTTTTCGGGGTTTTTTAACGGGCGGCGGTGTAGGTGATCCGCCGTTGTCAGGCCGATGGCCATGACCATCCAATCGCTTAGATAACAAAAAAGTAATCTGGACGTCAGCTGGCAGTGAGGCCCGCTTGGGCATACTGCCGCCATTCGTTTGATCTACTTCTCGTTAAAGGAACTCCCGTGAAAAATTTTCTTGCACCCACCTTCATGGCGCTTGGTTTGGCTTTTTCAGCCTCTGCCATGGCACAAATGGATCACAACATGCACGCGACCCAAGCCACAAAACCTGTCGCTGCATCAGTCGATGCCAACGCCATGGGTGACGCCTTGGTCAAAAAGGTGGACAAGGCAAAGGGCACGGTCACCCTGCAACACGGCGCGCTGCCCAACGGCATGCCGCCCATGACCATGGCCTACAAGGTGAAAGACAGCGCCTGGCTTGAGCAGCTGCAAGCGGGGCAGAAAATCCGCTTTGCCACGGACCCCAAGGACGGTGGCATGACGGTGCTGCGTTATGAACTGGCGAAGTAAAGCGCCTGGATGGCCGCGTCGCCGACGTTCTTCGCAATGACCCATCAAAACAATACACCCTGGTCGCTGGTTTTTGGCGCCTGGCTGGTGGCCACTGTAGCCATGCTGGGCGCCTTGTTCATGAGCGAGATCATGGGCTTTGCACCTTGCGTGTTGTGTTGGTGGCAGCGCATTTTCATGTTCCCGCTGGTGTTGGTCCTGGCCTTGGGCTTGTTCCCGTTCGATGCCAAGGTGCTGCGTTATGCGCTGCCGCTGGCCGCCATGGGCCTGCTGGTGGCCGGCTTCCATGTCTTGCTCACAATGGGCATCATTCCTGAAACCCTGGCGCCTTGCCGCGACGGCATTCCCTGCAAGACCCTGCAAATTGAATGGTTCGGCTTCATCACGATTCCGCTGCTCTCCTTTTCCGCATTCCTGGTGCTCAACCTGCTGCTGATCACCGCTCATCTGAAGACCTCCAAATGAAA
>JAQSDS010000383.1 GCA_029946045.1 Rhodoferax sp. | reverse complement strand
GGACTCATTTTGCCTGGCCACGGCATCATGCTGCGTGCCTTGGAGTCCGGCACCGCCGGCCTGCACGTACCCACCGGCAATGTCTGTGAATTTCCCACCAACACCAGCGACGCCCTGACCAGCGGCGGCACCTACGCCATCGCCGGTGCCGTCGAGCGCATGGTGCAGCACCTGCGCCAGCACTGCGGTACCGAGCCGCGCTGCATCATGACCGGCGGCGCGGGCTGGAAGATGGCACCCAGCATGTCGGTGCCATTTGAGCTGGTGGACAACCTGCTGTTCGATGGCCTGCTGGAGATGGCGGCGCACCGGTTTGGCTGAGTGGCCTGAAGGCAGGGGGCAATCGCGGCGAGGGCGCCGCTCCCACAGGGCGCCGCTCCCACACCTACAGGGGTTTGAGCCAGGCCTCGGCCAGGCGCACCCAGTAGGTCGCCCCCAGTGGCAAAAGATCGTCATTAAAGTCGTAGCTCGGGTTGTGTAGCATGCACGGCCCGCCGCCGTGACCCAGGGCGCGGTGGTCACCGTCGCCGTTGGCAATGAAGGCGTAGCAGCCGGGCTTGGCTTGCAACATGAAAGAAAAGTCTTCGGCGCCCATGGTCGGCTCCTGCACCAACACCTGGTCAGCGCCCACAATGCCTGCCATCACCTGGCGCGCAAAGTCGGCCTCGGCAGCGCTGTTGATGGTGGGCGGGTAGTTGCGCTTGAACTCAAAATCGGCGCGCAAGCCTGATGCCGCACAGAGGTGCTCGGTCATCACCCGCATGCGCTGCTCGATCTGGTCGAGCACATCAAAAGAAAAGGTGCGCACCGTGCCTTGTAATTCGCAGCGGTTAGGGATGACGTTGGTGGCTTCGCCGGCATGGATCATGGTGACAGAAATGACACCCGCATCAATCGGTTTCAGGTTGCGGCTGATGATGGTCTGAAACGACTGCACCAGCTGGCACGCGACCGGCACCGGGTCGAGCGCGTTGTGTGGCATGGCGGCATGACCGCCTTTGCCGTGAACCGTGATCTTGAATTCGTTGCTCGATGCCATCACCGGGCCCGCACCCGCCGCGAACTGGCCAAACGCCAACCCCGGCCAGTTGTGCATGCCAAACACCGCATCCATCGGAAATTTGTCGAACAGGCCGTCCTTGATCATCTCGCGCGCACCACCGCCGCCTTCTTCGGCGGGCTGAAAAATCAGGACCACCGTGCCATCAAAATCACGGTGTGTGGCAAGGTACTGGGCGGCGGCCAGCAGCATGGCGGTGTGGCCGTCGTGACCGCAAGCGTGCATCTTGCCGGGCTGGGTGCTGGCGTGGGCGAAGCTGTTGGCCTCCTGCATTGGCAACGCGTCCATGTCGGCGCGCAAACCAAGGGCACGGCTCGAAGTGCCGTTTTTAACTATGCCCACGACACCGGTCGTGCCCAGGCCACGGTGCACCGGAATGCCCCATTCGGCAAGCTTGGCGGCCACCTTGTCGGCGGTGCGGAACTCGTTGAAGCACAGCTCGGGGTGGGCGTGCAGGTCACGACGCAAGGTTTCAAGACTGCTGCGCTGCTGGACAATTTCTGGGATCAAATGCATGGCTGTTCCTGCGGGTCTGACTGGGTCACAATCATGCCTCAACTCGCAATGCCACCATGACAGCTACGACTTTATCTGCCCCAGCCGCCAGCCACCAGATTCTGGGCGCCTGCCCGCACGACTGTCCCGACACCTGCTCGCTGATCACCACGGTGCAAAACGGCATCGCCATCAAGGTACAGGGCAACCCAGCGCACCCGCATACCGCCGGCAGCTTGTGCACCAAGGTGTCGCGCTACCCCGAGCGCACTTACCACCCCGAGCGACTGCTGTACCCCCTGAAACGCGTCGGCCCCAAGGGCAGCGGGCAGTTTGAACGCGTGAGCTGGGACGCCGCCTTGAGCGACATTGCCGCGCGCCTCACGGCCATTGCCGCGCGCGACCCGCAGGCCATCCTGCCCTACAGCTACGCCGGCACCATGGGGCTGGTGCAGGGCGAGAGCATCGCGGCACGCTTTTTCAACACACTGGGCGCGTCCCAGCTGGAGCGCACCATTTGCGCCGCCGCCGGTGGCGAAGGGCTGGTGCACACGCTGGGCGGCAAGGTCGGCATGCGGGTGGAGTTTTTTGCCGAGTCGAAACTGATTTTGATCTGGGGCAGCAATTCGGTCACCAGCAACCTGCACTTCTGGCGCTATGCAGCCCAAGCCAAGCGCGACGGGGCCAAACTCATCTGCATCGACCCGCGCAAGTCCGAGACCGCTGACAAGTGCCACGAGCACATCGCCCTGCTACCGGGCACCGATGGCGCGCTGGCGCTCGCGCTGATGCACGAGCTGATTCAGAACGACTGGCTCGACCATGACTACCTGAACCGCTACACGTTGGGCTGGGATGCTTTGCGCGAGCGCGCCCTGCAATGGTCGCCCGAGCGCGCTGCGGCGGTGTGCGGCATCAGCCCTGAGCAGATCCGCGCCCTGGCCCGGGACTACGGTGCCTGCGCCCGCAATGGCCAAGC
>JAQSDS010000382.1 GCA_029946045.1 Rhodoferax sp. | reverse complement strand
CAGGCGTGCCTCGGAGACGTCGCCGGAGATGCCTTCAGGATAAACACCAGCGCGCGCCCGGGCAATGGCATCCTTGTCGAGGTCGGAGGCAAAAATCAGCATTTGGTAGCGCTGTGCGGTAGGGGCCGCGTCCAGCGACTCCCGGAACAGCATGGCCAGGGTGTAGGCCTCCTCGCCGCTTGAGCAGCCAGGTATCCAGGCACGCAGCAAGGCACCGTCGGGGTGGTTGGCCTGCAGCGCCGGTAACACCTCGCGCTGGACCTGCTCCCAGACCCCGGCATCGCGAAAAAAATTTGTCACACCAATGAGCAGCTCGCCCAGCAGCAGTTCAATTTCTTTGGGGTTTTCGCGCACGTAGCGCAGGTAGTCGTCAATACGGGGCAACTGGTGCAGGCCCATGCGGCGCTCGACCCGACGCATGATGGTGTTCTTTTTGTAGGCCGAAAAATCGTGGCCGGTATGGCTGCGCAGCACGACCAGGATTTTGTCCAGAAATCCTGCCGCTGAGCGCTGAAACTCGGCCTCAACCTGGGCCTGGATGTCGCCCACGAGCCGAATGCGCTTGATGAAAGCTATCACCTTGGCGGGCAGCTCGTCGGCTGACGCCACGGCGTCAACCACGTCAGCGTCGATCGCGCTGCGCGGCATGCTGTCAAACTGGGCTGAAGCCGGCGACTGCGCAAACGCGGCGCCACCGGCTTGGCGGATGGCGCGCAGGCCCAGGGTGCCGTCCGAGCCCATGCCCGACAAAATCACACCAATGCTGTTGTGCTGCCGGTCGTCTGCAAGCGACTTGAAGAAAAAGTCAATGGGCTGGCGCAAACCGCGCGCTTCGGTGGGCT
Organism: Rhodoferax sp.; assembly: GCA_029946045.1. GTDB lineage: Bacteria > Pseudomonadota > Gammaproteobacteria > Burkholderiales > Burkholderiaceae_C > Rhodoferax. Next base: position 1,707 of record JAQSDS010000382.1, on the reverse strand, counting down.
CAAACAGATGCAATACGCCATGCATCAGGGACAGGTCCCTGCCCGGGGGAATCACATACACATGGTCGGGTTCGACCGGCATCTGGTCAAGCGCCTGAACCACCGGCATCGGGGTGTGGCGCTGTAGCAACTCCACCAGCATGCCCCCGCTGTGCGGGTCACGGTGTTGCACCACCACAATCCCCATGCCACACTGCGGCGGCAGGTGCGACAGAAATTGCTCGAGTGCCGTCAGTCCGCCCGCAGACGCGCCAATACCCACCACAGGAAAGGCAGCGCTGACAGCGGCCAAAGTATCGTTGTTGCTCAATCAATCATTCCCTGAGATGGTTATTTATCTTGCACCATAAGTGAATGTCTCAAATTGTAAGCGCAGCATATAAGGCGTGCGTGATCCATCACCGGCAGGGCACTCGAAAAATCAGACTATTTCAGGATGCGATCGCGTTCTCCTTCTTTGGCGCTGCACCTCAACCGGTCGCAGGCTCAATGCTCAAAGTGGCACAGCGCGTCGCGTTCCAGGATACTGATTTCGCGGAAGTCCACCTCAATGATGCCTTGTTGAACCAAGGCCGAGAAGGCGCGGCTGACGGTTTCTACCGTGACGCTCAGGTGGTGACCAATGTCGCGCCGGGTCATTGGCAATATGAATCGGTTGGGCGACCAGCCCATGTCTTCAAAGCGATGCGACATGGTCAGAAGAAACCGCGCCACGCGGGCTTCCGATTTGACCGAGCGGGTGAGCGAATAAGCCTCCTGCTCCTGGATGATCTCGTGGCTGCTGGCCCAATAGGCCATGTGCTCCAGATGGTTGTTGTTTTCGCTGGCGAACAGGTTGGTGGCCGGGATGCGGATCAGGTCGCAATCGGTCAGAGCTACCACGTCACTCGTGTAGGTGTTCTGGTAAATGCCATCGAAACCGATCAGACTGCCTTTCATCGGGAAGCCCAGCACATGTACACCCCCGTCCACATTGGTGATCAGGGTCTTGAGGGTGCCGAGCCGCACCACGTACAAGCCGTCGAAGGGCTGGCCCATCACCAGCGCAGACTGGCCCGCTTTGAGGCGTCGGCGCTGGAACAACTCAGCCTCGCTGCCGGCTTGCAGATGGCCGTCATAGCGCAGCAAACTTTGGAGTTCCTTCAGCGTGGACCAACGCTCGTCGCTGCCGATCTGTCTGATAAGCTGGCCCGCAGTGGGTTGCCATGGCGCTGTGGTGGGCATAGCCTGAACATTCAACATGGGACACCTCTCTGTTTCGCTGGCAGGAGGCTGTGCCCGTCGGGCATCAAAGCGATCCTTGGTGACAACTTTAGGTCGCACCAGACGAATCGTCTGTAGGGAGAGTTAGACAGCGCGCGCCAGCAAACATGGACAGAGCGACCGCTTGGGGTCAGAGCACGTCGATCAGTTTCAAGCGCAGGGCCAGTCGCACCAGGCCGGGCACATCGGACACCCCCAGCTTTTTCATCAGGCGGCTACGGTAGGTGGCCACGGTTTTGGGCGACAGATGCAGGGTGACGCCAATGGCCGCGCTGGACTTGCCCTGCACCACCATCAAAATGATCTGCTGCTCACGCGGCGACAACAGACTCAAGGGATCTTCATCTTGCTGCGTGAAGGCTTCCAGTGCCAGGTCGGCAACATTGGCACCAAGAAACTTCTTGCCCTGCACAGCCAGTTCGATGGCCATCATGAGTTCGGTCG
>JAQSDS010000381.1 GCA_029946045.1 Rhodoferax sp. | reverse complement strand
CTACCACCGCGACGACCAACGACACCACCTGCCTGAGCCCATCGATGCCAGTTGCTTCCCGGACTACCTGGAAGCCCTGCACACCAGCCGGGCAATCGACGCGACCAACGCGATGCGCGACCCGCGCACCCGGGAAATGGCCGAAAACCTGCGCGCCAAGGACGTCCACGCCATGCTCGACGCGAGTATCCGTGTCGACGGCCAGGTGGTGGGCGTGCTGTGCCTGGAACAAGGAGGCAGCGCCCGCGCCTGGCAGGCCGATGAGATTGCCTTTGCCGGTGAACTGGCCGACCAATTCGCGCAAGTGATCAACAACCACAACCGCCGTACCGCCACCAGCGCCCTGCACCTGTTCCAGCGCGCCGTGGAGCAAAGCGCCAATGCCTTTCTGCTGGTCAACTGCGACGGCGTGGTGGAGTACGTCAACCCAAGCTTTACCGCGATCACCCAATACAGCGCCGAAGAAGTCCACGGCCACCGCCTGGCTCAACTGCCGGCCCTGGAAAACCTCAGCGAACTGCTGTTCGACGCACCGTCGAGCCTGGCCAAAAGCAACAGCTGGCAGGGCGAGTTCTAGAGCCGACGCAAAAACCTCGAGCCCTACTGGGGCCAACTGTCGATTTCCAAGGTGTATGGCGACAACCGTGAGCTGACCCACTACATCGGCATCTACGAAGACATCACCCAGAATAAGCTGGCCCAGCAGCGTATCGAGCGCCTGGCCTACACCGATAACCTGACCAACCTTGGCAACCGCCCGGCCTTCATCCGCAACCTCGATGAACGTTTCGCCCGAGACAGCGACACCCCGATCAGCCTGTTGCTGGTGGACATCGACAACTTCAAGCGCATCAACGACAGCCTCGGCCACCAGACCGGCGACAAGCTGCTGATCAGCCTCGCCCGCCGCCTGCGCAACAGCCTGAGTACCAGCGGCAGCCTGGCGCGCTTTGCCAGTAACGAGTTTGCGGTGCTGCTGGACGACACCGACCTCGAAAGCGGCCAGCAGGTTGCCAGCCAGCTGCTGACGACCCTCGACAAACCGATGTTCGTCGATAACCAATTGATCAGCGTCACCGGCTCCGTAGGCCTGGCCTGCGCGCCGTTGCACGGGCGTGACCCCCAGACCCTGATGCGCAACGCCGGCCTGGCGCTGCACAAGGCCAAGGCCAACGGCAAACACCAGGTACAGGTGTTCACCGAAGCCTTGAACGCCGAGGCCAGCTACAAGCTGTTCGTGGAGAACAACCTGCGTCGTGCCCTGACCCAGAACGAACTGGATGTGTTCTATCAGCCCAAGCTATGCCTGCGCAGCGGCCGCTTGCTGGGCATGGAAGCGCTGCTGCGCTGGAACCATCCGGAGAAGGGCATGATCCGCCCCGATCAGTTCATCAGCGTGGCCGAAGAAACCGGGCTGATCATCCCAATCGGCAAATGGATCGCGCGCCAGGCCTGCCGCATGAGCAAGCAACTGAGCGCCAACGGCATGGGTAACCTGCAAGTGGCAATCAACCTGTCACCCAAACAGTTCTCCGACCCGGACCTGGTAGCCTCGATCGCCACGATCCTCAAGGAAGAACAGCTGCCGGCCAACCTGCTGGAGCTTGAGTTAACGGAAGGCCTGCTGCTGGAGGCCACGGAAGACACACGCCTGCAACTGGACCAATTGAAGAGCTTTGGCCTGACCCTGGCCATGGACGACTTCGGCACCGGTTACTCGTCGCTGAGCTACCTGAAAAAATTCCCCATCGACATCATCAAGATCGATCGCAGCTTTATCCACGAAATCCCGGACAACCAGGACGACATGGAAATCACCTCGGCCGTGATCGCCATGGCCCACAACCTCAAGCTCAAGGTGGTTGCCGAAGGCATCGAGACCGCCGAGCAACTGGCGTTCCTGCGTCGACACCGCTGCGACGTTGGCCAGGGCTACCTGTTCGACAGGCCGATCCCCGGTGCAGAGCTGCTCGAGAAGCTTAAACGCTACCCGCGCGGGCCAATCGCCTGACAGCGCTGTAACACTCGGGCACACTGGCTGTCTGAAATTTACCGCTAACTCAACCTGACGAGAGGACTGCTCATGGTCTTGCGCTCGGAAATTCTGGTGAACAAAAACGTGCTTCCTACTGCAGAACAAGCTTTGCCTGGCCGTGAAACCCCGATGAACCTGCCGCAGACGCACTTCGTCAACGGCAACCCGCTGCTGGGCCCGTTCGTCGACGACGTCGGCTTCGCGATCTTCGGCCTGGGTTGTTTCTGGGGCGCCGAGCGCAAGTTCTGGCAGCGCGATGGCGTGGTCAGCACCGTGGTCGGCTACGCCGGCGGTTTCACGCCGAACCCGACTTATGAAGAAGTCTGCTCGGGCCTGACCGGCCACAGCGAAGTGGTGCTGGTGGTGTATGACCAGGCCAAGGTGAAATACGAAGACCTGCTGAAGATGTTCTGGGAACTGCACAACCCGACCCAAGGCATGCGCCAGGGCAACGACATCGGCACCCAGTACCGCTCGGTGATCTATGCGACCACGCCTGAGCCATTGGCGGCGGCGCAGGCCAGTGCCGAGGCCTCTCAAGCCGAA
>JAQSDS010000380.1 GCA_029946045.1 Rhodoferax sp. | reverse complement strand
CGGTAGAAGAAGGTCAGCAGCAGGGTGCGGATGTGGGCGCCGTCAACGTCGGCGTCGGTCATGATGATGATGCGGTGGTAGCGCAGCTTGGCCACATCAAAGTCGTCGTTACCGGTGCTGCCGCCGGCCTTGCCAATTCCGGTGCCCAGGGCGGTGATGAGCGTCAAAATTTCGTTGCTGGTGAGCAGCTTCTCGTAGCGCGCTTTTTCCACGTTCAAAATCTTGCCGCGCAGCGGCAGAATCGCCTGGAACTTGCGGTCACGGCCCTGCTTGGCAGAGCCACCGGCGGAGTCGCCCTCGACAATGTAAATTTCGCACAGTGCCGGGTCTTTCTCCTGGCAGTCGGCCAGTTTGCCGGGCAGGCCCATGCCGTCGAGCACACCCTTGCGGCGCGTCATGTCGCGGGCCTTGCGGGCGGCCTCGCGGGCGCGGGCGGCCTCGACAATTTTGCCAACAATGATCTTGGCGTCCGCCGGGCGCTCCTGCAGGTAGTCCCACAGCAGTTTCGACACAATGTCTTCAACCGGGCCGCGCACTTCAGATGACACCAGCTTGTCTTTGGTCTGGCTGCTGAACTTGGGCTCGGGCACCTTCACGCTCAGCACGCAGGTCAGGCCTTCGCGCATGTCGTCGCCCGTTACCTCGACCTTGGCTTTTTTGGCAATTTCGCTGTCATCGATGTACTTGTTGATGATGCGTGTCATGGCCGCGCGCAGACCAGTGAGGTGGGTGCCACCATCGCGTTGCGGGATGTTGTTGGTAAAGCACAGCACCTGTTCGTTGTAGCCGCTGTTCCACTGCATCGCCACTTCGACACCGATGTTGGTGTTCTGGTCGCTCTGGCGGTCGCCCATGGCGTGAAAGATGTTGGGATTCAGGACGGTTTTGCCCTTGTTGATGAAGTTCACGAAGCCGCGCACGCCATCAGCACCAGAAAAGTCGTCTTCTTTGCCGGTGCGCTCGTCTTTCAGGCGAATGCGCACGCCGTTGTTCAAAAAGCTCAGTTCGCGCAGGCGCTTGCTGAGGATTTCATAGTGGAAATCGTTGTTTTCTTTGAAGATGTCGGTGTCGGGCAAAAAATGCACTTCGGTGCCACGGCGTTCGGTTTCGCCGATCACTTTCATGGGCGACACCTCGGTGCCGTTGGCACTTTCAACCAAACGGTTCTGCACAAAACCCCGGCTGAACTCCAGCACATGAACCTTGCCGTCGCGGCGCACCGTGAGGCGCAGCATTTTGCTCAGCGCGTTGACGCAGCTGACGCCCACGCCGTGCAGGCCACCAGATACTTTGTAGCTGTTCTGATTGAATTTGCCACCGGCATGCAGCTCGGTCAGGGCAATTTCTGCGGCACTGCGCTTGGGCTCGTGCTTGTCGTCCATCTTGACGCCGGTCGGAATGCCGCGGCCGTTGTCGACCACGCTCACCGAGTTGTCGGTGTGGATGGTGACCAGAATGTCGTCGCAATGGCCCGCCAGCGACTCGTCGATCGAGTTATCCACCACCTCGAACACCAGATGGTGCAGGCCGGTGCCGTCACTGGTGTCGCCGATGTACATACCGGGGCGCTTGCGCACGGCCTCCAGGCCTTCGAGGATCTGGATCGAACCTTCGCCGTAAGCCTCGGAGGCGCCTACCTGGTGGGCATCGATGGTGGGCTGAAAGTTGGAGCTCTCCGCCGTGCCTTCGCCCGTGTGAACGGTGTTTTCAGGGGTCTGTGCGGGCGTATTTTCTTCGGTCATGGCGGAATCAGTGGAAATTAAAAGGGACAGGGCAGCAGGCGCTTAGATGCGCATCGGCATCACCACATACTTGAAGGTGGTGTTGTCGGGAATGGTGAACAGCGCCGAGCTGTTGCCGTCTGAGAGTTCCAGCGTCACCATGTCTTGCGACATGTTGCTGAGGGCATCAATGAGGTAGGTCACGTTGAAACCGATTTCGATGCTGTCACCGCCGTAGTCGATGTCGAGCTCGTCCACCGCTTCTTCCTGCTCGGCGTTGTTGGCTGCCACACGCAAGGTGCCGGGGTCGATATTGAGGCGCACGCCCTTGAACTTTTCGCTGGTCAGAATGGCCGTGCGCTGCAAGGTGGCCAGCAGCGCGCTGCGGCCCAGCGTGATGCTGTTTTTGTGGTTGCGGGGGATGACGCGGTTGTAGTCGGGGAACTTGCCCTCGACCAGCTTGGTGACGAATTCCATGCCGTCAAAGCTGAACTTGGCCTGGTTGTTGGCAAACTGCATTTCGATGGCGCCGTCGGCATCAGACAGCAGGCGCTGCAGTTCCAGCACGGTCTTGCGCGGCAAAATGACTTCTTGCTTGGGCACCTCGACGTCAAGGGTGGCACTGGCAAAGGCCAGCCGGTGACCGTCGGTGGCCACCAGGCTGAGCTGCTTGCCTTCCACCACAAACAAAATACCGTTGAGGTAATAGCGAATGTCGTGCACCGCCATGGCAAACGACACTTGGCTCAGCAAGGCCTTGAGTGTTTTTTGCGGCACGCTGAAAGCCGGGCCAAAGTTGGCCGACTCCTGCACCAGCGGAAAGTCTTCGGCAGGCATGGATTGCAGCGTGAACTTGCTTTT
>JAQSDS010000379.1 GCA_029946045.1 Rhodoferax sp. | reverse complement strand
ATCGCGCAGGGCCTGCACAAAGCGCAGGGTTTCTTCGTCCAACAGGGCATCGGGTGGCAGCGTGGCATGGTTGACCATCTCCTTGGTATTGCGAATGCCGCGTGCCGGGAATGCGGCGATGCGCGCGGCCAGGGCGTCCACAAATGCCGTCAGCTCGGCATCGGGCAGCGCACGGTTGACCCAGCCATAGCGCTCGGCGGTCTGGGCGTCGTAGTCGTCGCCCGACAGCATGATCTCCAGCGCGCGGCCACGCCCTACCAGCCCTGGCAAGCGTTGCGTTGCACCCGCACCGGGGTGCAGGCCTACGCCCACCTCCGGTTGCCCCAGGATCGCTTTTTCCAGCGACGCGAAGCGCATATCCAAGGCCAGCGCAAACTCGCTGCCCGCGCCCCGCGTGCGCCCACGGATCTCGCCCAGCGTGACCTGCGGCAAGCGGGCAATGCGGCGGAACAACGCCGGCACATGCGCGCCCGGCGGCAGATCCGAAGAGCGGCCGGATATATCGTAGTGGTTGACAAAAAATTCCGGATCCGCGCTGCGAAAAACCACCACCTTGGTGGCCTCGTCTTTTTCAAGGTCGTCGACCAACTGGCCCAGGGCCAAGATCAACGCGCGGTCCAGCAGATTAGTGGGTGGGTTGTCCAATACGACGGTGGCGACGGTGCCGCTGTCGGTGCGGCGCAGAACGGCATGGCTTGCAGTGGTGTTCATGGTGGTGTCCCTTGCGTTAGGCCCATGGGCTATGCATTGGTGCTGGGCTTGTACAGGCCCGACGTGTCCGCCGGAAAGCCCGCCTTGCCATACAGCGTGCCCTTGGCCGTGAAGTAGCCCTGCACGAACTGGCGGCGCAGCGGGTCCGCTGGCACGGCGGCATGCTTGGCAATGCGCTCCAGCGTGTAGGTCTGCCCGTTGGCACCCCAACTGCCTTCGGGCATTTCGCGGACCATGACCCAGGCGCTCATGCCATCTTGCGGGCTGTTCCAGCCCAACACCTCGGCCAGCGCGGCATTGACCTTGGTGTGGATGTCTTCCTTGAACGACTGCGTGGTCGACGCTTCGGGAATGGTCAGGTTGATGATGAACTTGCCGCCCGGTGCCACATACTGCGGGCCGCTGGAGCCGCCCACATACCAGTCTTCGGCCGGTACCTCACGGAACAGAACATAAGACAGCTCGCGCCCGCCAGGGGTGTCCGCACCCCCTTCGATCAGCAGCAACAGGTGGGTCAATTTTTCGGCCAGCGCGGACTTTTGCGGGGCGCTCAGGCTACCGCTGGGGTATTCAACTTGAAACAAAGGCATGGTCATTTCTCCAATGGAATAGTCAGTAGCAATTTACTACTCACTAAAGGTTAGCATAGTAAGTAGTGAATTGCAACTGACAAATGTTAAACTGGCGACATGAGCCGTCCACCCAAGCCCGAAGCCCAGTTGTGCTCGATCGCACGCGCCAGCGATGCCATGGCAGACCCCTGGGCTTTGCTGATCTTGCGGGATGCGTTTCGCGGTGCGGCGCGCTTTGAAGATTTTTTGTCGCTGTCGCCGGTGTCACGCACCGTGCTGGCGGACCGGTTGCGCAACCTGGTCAGCCATGGCTTGCTGGAGCGGCACGCCTACCTGGAGCGCCCGCCGCGCTATGAGTACCGCTTGACCGCGATTGGCGCGGATGCCTTGCCACTATTGCTGGAGTTCATGCGCTGGGGCGATACGCACCGCGACCAGAAGAGCGGCCCACCCGTGCTGGTGCGCCACCATCTGTGCCAAAAGATCATGCCCGCAGGTGCCTATTGCAGCCATTGCGGCGTGCCGGTCGATGCGGGCTCGGTGAGTTTTGAGCCTGGCCCTGGGGCCAAGGGTGCGGAGGCCAAGGCGGTTGCCAAGGCGCTGCGCACCATTCGAGAGCGCAACGCAGCGCCGACTGTTGTGGTGCTTAATTAGCGCTAGTGATGCTCACTAATCGTGCTAGTGAGAACTCGGCTGTAACCCGCATGAATAAAGGCTTTGCGAGCTTTTTGCACCACTTTTAGGCAGTTGCATTTGGGCAACAATCTGGACTTGCCATGCTCATTATTTTTGCTGGCGTGGGCACGATGCTCGTTAATGTTGCTAGTGCGGCAATGCCTATCCTTTGGTTTGATCATCCGCGATGAGGGTAATCAGCAGAAGATCGTCGTTGCTACCGTATAGGTTCCGCCAGGGTGATCGCTGCCAGCCGTGTTTAAAGGCGAGCTCCTGTTCCGCAGTTCTGAATCCGACAAAGTACGCCGTCAACGGAAGTTCCGTGACCTTGTCAGCGTCGTGCTCATAGCAATTCATTGGACTGTAGACCTGTTCGACCTCTAGCTTTTCACATGGATATGCAGTGGAAGCCCACTTCTGAAACTGTAAAGGGAACTGCCCAGGAAGTTCCAAATCTGGGCTGCTAGGTTCAATGGCGACCACGCATATTGATCTCAGCCCCGTCCGAGCAAAGACTTCTAAAACAGTTGATGTTGGCTCATTCATTTTCGTGTCCTTATGGGTGGTTTGCTTTGCGACTTAGGTGGCGGATCACTGTTTTCAAAATCCTCATCGATACCTTCCAT
>JAQSDS010000378.1 GCA_029946045.1 Rhodoferax sp. | reverse complement strand
AACGGTCATGCAAATAACCGTAAACAACACCCACCGCCAGTTCGCCCAGGGCCGGGACCGTTCTGAACAGTGCTTCCAGGCGAGTTGCGCCGTCAGGAACCAGGTCGATGAAGGATTTCCGGCCCTCGCTGTATAGCGTTTCCATGGGAGAGATCGGGTATCGGCTGCTCATGTCGTGCCCTCTTTTCAGACCTGCAACGCCAATCTAGAAGGTGCCTCTTGTCTCGCTCTCGGTGCCGCTGGTGAAGCTGACGTTTGGTCCTGGCTGCCAACGCACGGCGTGCGACGCGTCGTTATTGCGCTCGATGCATTTCCACAGGGTGTCTTGATCCGCCGGCACATCAATCGAACCGTTCCATTGGTTCTGCGCAGGCCTGTGGGCCAATGCCACGGCATGACGAGGATCCCAGGCCCCCAGTTCCAGCGATGAGCCCACGGCATAATCGTCGCGCAGCGTGATGAATTCGGCGTTGAAGGTTTCGAACACGCGCGGGTTGTCGGTATTTAGATCGGCGTTGCCATCGAGGAAGGCGTCGCCCTTAGCGCAGGCGCCACAATCATGGCGGCATTCGCTCCGGCCTCTGAGGAACAGCGGTTCATTGCGATTGTTTTCGGCCATGTGGTTGGGTACGACGTCGTAGACCAATTTAACGCCTGCAGTTACTCCGCCGAGTACCAAGGCAATGAGCAGGGACACTAGGGAAGCCCGTTTCATGACCTTCCTCCGAACGTGCATCAGGAGCTTCACTCTGGCCCGGGGGCTAAGGCTTGTCTGCTGTCATAACTGACAGATCTGGCAGACTTGTTCGCAATAAGTGGCGAGGGATTTATAACTGAGTGACTGGTGGAACGCCCGGCTCTTGCTCACACAACGCCCGAACCAGTGGGTCGCGCACCTGCATCAGTTCGAACAGGCCCAGGGCACGTAGCGCCGGCAACGCCTGGAGAATGTCTTGCGTCGCGGCCGTGCGTTGATCCTCGGGTGTCTGGGGATCGATCAGCATCCGGGCATTGATCAGAAAGGCCCCGACCGTGCCTTTGCGCACGACAGCTCCATTGAATTGGCCTTGGTTCAGATCGTCGGGAAGCAGGTCTTCGGCGCGCATGGTTGAGACTCCGGTGAATGAGTGCCCAGACTAATCCGTTGCTCATGGCTAAACTGCGCTATCCGGGTCATTCGATAACGTGAAACTGCCAATGGCTGAACCGCTGATATCTGTTGAACAGGCGCAATCCAACGCAGGGCCGCTGGTGATTGCCTCGGTCCTGAACAGTCCCATCGAGCGCGCCAGCACTCCCCACCGGCATGCGCGCGGGCAACTGTTGGGCGCGCGGCGCGGGCTGTTGACGGTGGAGGCGGCAGATCATCACTGGGTGGTGCCGGCGACCCATGCGGTGTGGATCCCACCCGACTGTGTGCATGGCTTGCGCTCCCACGGCCCCTTCCACGGCTGGAGTGTCTACGTGGTCGCGCCGGCCTGTGTCGTATTGCCCGGACAACCCTGCATCATCGCAACTTCGGGTTTGCTTCGTGAGGCCGTCGACCGGGCGGCGACCTGGAGCGAGGGACCGCTGGATCAGCGACAGGAGCGGATCGCTCAATTGATTGTGGATGAGGTCGCCGCGCTGCCCGCCGAGCCCTTCGGTCTGCCGCTGCCACTCGACCCGCGTCTGCGGCGGATCAGTCAGGCGCTGGCCGACGACCTCGCCGACAACCGTTCGCTCACCGAGTGGGCGCAATGGGCGGGATTGTCTGCCAGGACCCTGGCCCGGCGCTTCGTCGATGAAACCGGCTTCAGCTTCAGCCAATGGCGCCAGCGCGCACGCTTGCTCCGAGCGCTGGAGTTACTCGCCGCCGACGTACCGGTGACCACCATCGCCCTGGAACTGGGCTACGACAATGTCAGCGCGTTCATTGCGATGTTCCGGCGAACGTTTGGCGTGACGCCGGGGCGGTATTTCATCGCAGGCCGTTGACGCCTACAGTACGGGCTCTTTTCAAGCTGACTTTCAGGACCGATCCATGACGCCGTTCTACGATGCTCGAGGCAATATCTACGCGGTGCTGACGCCCGACGAGGTGCGCGGTCGCGGTATCGATTTGCCGGACCAGGCTCGCGACGCCGCGCAGATCCGCGAGCACTGGGCATCGGCCGCTATCGAGGCATTTTGCAGTTGGGCGCCCGGTTCACAGCCATCGGGCAGCAAAGACCATCGCTGCGACGGGCTGTTGGTGGGGCCGTTTCAATCCTCGCCACCCTTTGATCTGTTGATCGTCAATACCGACGGCACCCTGGCCGAGCGCAGTGGCAATGGGCTGACGATTTTTTCCCAGGCGCTCAGCGAGCAAGGATTGATGCCCGAGGAGCAGGCGTGCCTGCTGCGGGTTCATCACGACAAACGCGATGCGGTTTCGCCGGTGGAAACCACTGTGGACGCCGCTGAGGTCGACGGTGTTCAAGGGTTCTGGCTGGATTTGGGCAAGCCTTCGTTCGGGCCGCAAGCGGTGGGTGCGCGCGAGGCTGAACGCGTGACGCTGAACGAGCGCGAAGTCAGCCATGTGCAGCCGTTGTCGGCGCTTGATCCTGCCTGG
>JAQSDS010000377.1 GCA_029946045.1 Rhodoferax sp. | reverse complement strand
GACTTGAAAACGGCCCAATTGAAAAAGGTGTCAATCAGATTCATGTGTTGCTTCTCTGACTGCCTTCACATTTTGGCGACAAACTGCGCACACCCACGCGGCTACAGGCTGCATGGGTATACCGCATTTTCATTAAAGCTTTGGGATGTCCATCACTTTGACGCTGGACGAGCTGTCCGGCGGCGTGGTGCCAAACCACTTCTTGTGGGTAGCAGCAACAAAGCCTTCCTTCTTGAGCGTCGTCAGGATGTCGTTGACCTTGGCCGCATCTGCAAACGTCTTGGCATACATAAAGGAGTAGCGCTCGTTGGTGGGGATGCGAGCGGCAATTCGGTACTGCGGTTTGTCCTTGATGTAGTACTCCACCGCAGGGATATCGCTGATGTAGCCATCAATGCGCCCACTTGCCAGGTCGAGCATGGCAGGTGCCAAGCCTTCATACCTGGAGATCTTGGCGATTTTGTACTTGGCCGTGTTTTCAGTCGCAAAAATGTCACCTGTCGAGGCGGTATCGACACCCACCGTTTTGCTGGCCAGATCTTCCAGTTTGTCGATCTTGGTTGTTTTTAGAACAGAGAGCGATTGGTCACTGTCGTAATAGGGTTGGGCAAATGCCAGCGACTCAAGACGCTTGGGCGTGATCGTGATGGAAGAAATTGCGATCTGAATGCGCCCAGACTGCACCGCCGGGAACAAGCCGTTGAATGGAATGTTTTCAATTTGAACGGTCTTGCCGGCACGCTTGGCAACTTCATTGACCAAATCAATCTCAAAGCCAACAAATTTGCCGGAAGCATCCTGGAATTCCCAGGGCACATTTCCAATGTTGGCACCAACAACCCAGTCGGCGGCCCATGCTGGAACCGTGGAGGCAGCGGCGGTCACCACCGTGACTGCCATCTTTGCCGCGAAGCGTTTGAAATTCATAGCGAGTAACTCCTGATGAGTGAATTGAATTGACGCGCCCCAAGGCAGGAAACGTCAGCCATGTTCGTTGCGGCGAGAGGCATACGAATGCTCAGCCACCGCATTGAAGCTACAGCTTATCAAAATGAAACGTATAAATCAATAAATATTTTTAATGATTTATTTGATTCATTTTGGTGCATCACCAATGACCTGCACTTTTTTAATGCGGCAGTGCACCAAATGCGTTTCTCGTCGTCACGCCAAACGCGGTACGCGCGCTTGGGTGACGATCATCCTCGAGCTACGGCTAAGTTCTAAGCCGTCAAACGCGCAGCCGCCTTCACCTTCAGCCGCCAGCCATGCAGCAGCGGCTCGGTGTAGCCACTGGGTTGCGCCAGGCCCTTGAAGACCAGGTCGCAGGCGGCCTGGTAGGCCATGCTGGTGTCGAAGTGGCCGGCCATCGGCTGGTACAGCGGGTCGCCGGCGTTCTGGGCGTCGACCACAGCCGCCATGCGCTCAAAAGTTTCTTTGACTTGGGCTTGGGTCACCACGCCATGGTGCAGCCAGTTGGCCATGTGCTGGCTGGAAATACGCAGGGTGGCCCGGTCTTCCATCAGGGCGATGTTGTGGATGTCGGGCACCTTGGAGCAGCCCACGCCCTGGTCAACCCAGCGCACCACGTAGCCCAGAATACCCTGGGCGTTGTTGTCGAGCTCCTGCTGCTTCTCGGCCTCGGACCAGTTCGGCGTGGCGGTCACGGGAATGGTCAACAGGCCGGTCAGTAGCGCATCACGCTCCTTGTCGGCGTTGATTTTTTCCAGTTCTTTTTGTACATCGCTCACCAGCAACTGATGGTAGTGCAGCGCGTGCAAGGTGGCGCCGGTCGGACTCGGCACCCAAGCGGTGTTGGCACCGGCTTTGGGGTGGCCAATTTTTTGCTCCAGCATGGCTTTCATGAGGTCGGGCATGGCCCACATCCCCTTGCCGATTTGTGCCTTGCCGCGCAGGCCGCAACCCAGGCCCACCAGCACGTTGTTGCGCTCGTAAGCGGCAATCCAGGCGCTGCTCTTCATGTCGCCCTTGCGGATCATCGGGCCGGCCAGCATGGCGCTGTGCATTTCATCGCCGGTGCGGTCCAGGAAGCCGGTGTTGATGAAAGCGACGCGGCTGGCGGCGGCGGCAATACAGGCTTTCAGGTTGACACTGGTGCGGCGTTCTTCGTCCATGATGCCGAGCTTGACGGTGCTCTCAGGCAGGCCCAGCATGGCTTCGACGCGGCCAAACAGTTCGCCAGCAAAAGCCACTTCAAAGGGGCCGTGCATCTTGGGCTTGACGATGTAGACCGAGCCCTTGCGCGAGTTGCGGATCGCGTCTTTTTTGGTCTTGGCGAGGTCGTGCATGGCGATCGTGGTGGTCACCACGGCGTCCAGAATGCCTTCGGGAATTTCGCGCACGGTGCCGGCTTTGTCGGTGTACAAAATGGCCGGGTTGGTCATCAGGTGACCCACGTTACGTACAAACATCAGCGAGCGGCCATGCAGGCGCACTTGCTTTTTGCCGTCGGGTGCGGTGTAGAGGCGGTCAGAATTGAGGCCGCGGGTAAAGGTTTTGCTGCCCTTGGCGACTTCTTCGGTCAACGTGCCATTCAGAATGCCGAGCCAGTTGCTGTAGGCCAGCACCTTGTCGTCG
>JAQSDS010000376.1 GCA_029946045.1 Rhodoferax sp. | reverse complement strand
CAGCCCCGGTTGTCGCTGTGGTGCCGATCGTCACGGTGGCAGTTGCGGCACCTGTTGCAGCCGCTCCGGCAGCAAAGGCCAAAGCCATGCCCGCCGTGCAAGCCTTCGCCTTGCCGCTGGACGAATTGGCGCAAGTCGCCGAATCGTCCGGTCTGCAATGGGTGCAATCCGATGCAGCCAAAGTAGCAACGGTGCAGTCAGCCATTGCAGCCACGCCGAAACCGGTGCATGTGCCACGTGAACGCGCTCCCTTGCCCGTGCTCGGCGATCAGCCGTTGGTGCTGGTAGAGACCAAGCGCGATCTGCGTGAGCAAACGCTGGCTTTTGAGCAGACAGTCTAAGCAGTTGGGGTCAGAGCACGTCGCTACGCGAGTGGTCTGACCCGCAAGGTATCAGTCTCAGTTGGGGCCAGAGCTCGCCACGACGCGGGTGGTCTGAACCGCAAAGTATCAGTATCTGACACCCAAATCGAAGGGCGCCTGCGGGTGCCGGAGATGGGGTGTCACTGCTCTAACGGCTTGTTGACTCAGTGGTAATCATCTTCCCGTTGGTGACGAATTGCACCAATGATGACGGTACTGTCATCGACTATTTCATACAGTGCAACATAGCCTGAGCGGCCAAAACTGATCACGAGTTCTCGAATGAAAGGACTCTCACCAAGCTTGCGACAGGCAAAGGGGGATGTTCTCAAGAAGCCCAGACCCTCTTTGATGGCCTGTAGCGCTCTCTCAGGCATGTCAAGATCCCCTGTTGCACTATCCAGTTCACGTTGAAGAATGAAATCAAAAAGCCTCTCCAAGTCGTCGGCAGCAGCGGCACTGAGTTGAACGGTATAAACCATCAATTGCGCTGAGCGTGGTTCAGACGTGCAGCTGCCAGTTTGGCTTCAAGCTTGGCAATCACAAGCTCCGCAGCAATGCCGCCACCTGCTCGCTTTGTTTCCTCGATGGCAGTGATACCCCGAAGCAAGAATTCAGCTTGATGCTTGCGCTTTAAAACTGTTTGACGTACGGCGTTTTCGACGAATTCTGAAAGCGATTCGCCTTGCTCAAGGACACCCTCAACTTCGATCCTGAACTCGGGCGCGACGCGAATGGGGGGGATAGTGGCAGTTTTCATCGCAGCATTGTATTGCGATTGCAATTCAAGCCAAACCCTGATCCCAGCCACAACTTGAAAATTTCAATCGTCCTGTCGCGCCGCCAGCTGCGCTGCTTGTTGCCAAGCTGCAGACGCCTGCTCGGCATCGCCCTGCCGCTGGGCCAGATCGGCCAGCATCATCCAGGCGCGGGCGGCCAGGCGGTGGGCGTGCAGGCGCGGCAAGGCCTGCTTGATCAATTGGCGCGCCTTTCCCCACAGCTGCAGGTGCAAACAAGCCACCCCGGCCAAATACTGCAGAACCGCATCGCCCGGCTGCGCCATTTGTGCCTGCTCGATACGTGCCAGCCAGAGTGCATCCACCGTGCTGGCAAATGCCGCTTCAAGCGCCTGAACCAGACTCATTTTCTGGCTTGGCGTCAGCCCGTCTTGTGCCGTCAGCATGCGCTCCCAGACCGGCAGCAGCCAGTCCAGCGCGATGGCTTGTTCGCCCCCCAGCAACATGCAACGTTCTGCAGCCAGGCAAGCCACCTCGGGCATGGCTTGCTCGGCCGTCTCCAGCTTGCGCCAGACGCGCTGCAACTGTTCGGTGTCGCGTGCATCCTGAATGTTTTCCAGGGCCAGGGCACGCACCAGCCCACGGCCAGACACCTCGGTGAAGGCGCGGTGCTTGACCAGCAAGCGGGCTGTGTCGAGCGCCAGACCGGGTTGACGCGCCAATCGTGCCAGCTTAAGCCGCAAGCGCAGGGCCACGGTGCGCCGCGCCACGCCCGACGGCAACTGGCCAAACCAGTCCTGCGCTGCCTCCACGTCGCGGTCTTCCAGCGCCCAGCGCACGGCACGCAACAACAGGCCCTCGCGAACGCCGAGTGCACCCGGGCTGGCAGACTGCGCCAGGGCTTGCTGAAGATGGGCATCACGGGCGGTCTTGTCCTGCAAGGACTGGGAGCTTTCAGCCGCCAGCAAGGACGACATCACCCGCAAACGCACGGCCGCTGCGCCGCCTTCGCCCATTCCTGACAAGGCCGCTTCACGCGCCAGCACTTCCAGCGCCGCCTTCCTGGCCCGCAGGAACCGACCCGCAACGAAATGCGACAGTGCTTCGATCAAGGTCGCATGCATGGCCTGTTCCTGATGGCGCACGCGCCACGAGTGTGCTTTTCCTGGCAGGGCAAACAAGGCGGCCAGCGCCCGCAGCGCCAGATGGACAAGTAAAAACAACAAGCCCAACAGCACCACCACCATGTTGAGCGATAAATCGACACGATGCGGCGGCCAGAAGACGGTGATGGTGCCCTCGTTATTGCTAACGAACAAGGCCAGCAACACGGCCACACCGAACAAGCCCAAAAACCACAAGGCAACTCGCATGCTCAGCGTCCTGCGGCCGTGGTGGCCAGCACCGCCAGCGTGTCGTCAATACGGGGCAATTGCAGTGTGCGCATTTGGCTCTGCACCTGTTGCAACAAGGCGCCGGCGGCCTGGCTTTTGCGCGCG
>JAQSDS010000375.1 GCA_029946045.1 Rhodoferax sp. | reverse complement strand
CACACCGGCCGGGCGTAACCGGCTGGTGTCGGTCGGCGACCAGGCTGCTGCCAGCATTCTGGACATCGTCCTGCGCGACGAAATCGGCCATGTGGCCGTTGGCAACCGCTGGTACCGTTATCTTTGCGAGTTACGCCAACTCGACCCCATCAGCACCTATGCCGAACTGGCGCTGCGCTATCAGGCCCCCAGCCTCAAAGGCCCGTTCAACCTGGACGCACGCCGCGCCGCGGGCTTTACCGAAGCCGAACTCAGCGCCTTGAACACGCAAGCCAGCCTCACCGCCGCTTGAAACCCTTCACGCGTTCATCCCCGCGGATGGTGCTGGGCATGCAGGGTTTTGAGGCGTTCCCGGGCGACATGGGTGTAGATGGTGGTGGTGGAAATATCCACATGGCCGAGCAGCATTTGCACGGCCCGCAGGTCAGCGCCATGGTTGAGCAAATGGGTGGCAAAAGCATGGCGCAGCGTGTGCGGTGACAGCGGCGCGGTGATACCCGCCAGCAGCGCGTATTTTTTGACGATCATCCAGAACATGACCCGGCTCATGGCCGTGCCCGGTGTACTGCCGCGTTTTGTCACAAACAGCGCCTCGCTGGCATGGCCCGCCAACAACTCGCTCCTGGGTTGTGCCAAATAGCGTTTCAACCACAGGCTGGCGACCTCGCCAAACGGCACCAGACGTTCCTTGTTGCCCTTACCAAAGACGCGTAAGACGTTGTCCGACAGGCTGACGTTGAGCACCTTCAGGCTCACCAACTCACTCACGCGCAGGCCGCTGGCATACATCAGCTCGAGCATGGTGCGGTCGCGCAACCCTAAGGCTTCTGAGGTATCCGGGGCGTTCAGCAGGGCTTCCACCTGCGACTCTGTCAGCGTTTTGGGCATGCGCAGCGGTTGTTTGGCGGCTTGCAGTTTCAAGGTCGGATCGGTGCCCAGCAGCCGCTCGCGCAAGGCCCAGCGGTAAAACCGCTTGAACACCGTCAGGCGGCGGTTGGCGGTGGTGGCCTTGGTCGTACCGTGCTGGTCGGCAAAGTAGCTGTTCAGCAGCAGTTCGGTGCCACCCAGCAAGCGGCTGTCCTGCGCTGCCAGCCAGCGGCCGAACAGCGCCAGGTCGCGACGGTAAGCGGCCAAGGTGTTGCCGGACAAGCCTTCTTCGAGCCACAGGGCATCGATGAAGGTGTCGATCACCGGGTCAGGTAGTTGCGTTTGGGTCATGGGCACGAATAAAAAAAGTGTGCCATCTTATGCCGGGCTGTCAGCTGCCGGTGCCAGCACCCCTTTGCACGCGGCATGGCCTGCTATTCTCACGGTGTGAATTACGCTCAACTCCTCTTTCCTGATTTTTCGCTGATTTTGATCGGCTACCTGATTTGCCGCTTCACGCCTTTGGGTCGAGCCGTCTGGATGCAGGTCGAACAGCTGGTGTATTTTTTGTTCTTCCCGGTGCTGCTGTTCCACTCCATCCTGAAAAGCCCGCTTGACCTCAGCGCCGCAGGTAACTTGGTGGGGGCTGGCTGGGCGCTGGGGCTGGGCGGCATTGCCATGGCTTACTCGGTGCCCTACTGGCCGGGAATCCGCAGGCATATCGCTGCGCGCCAACACGCCGCCAGTGCACAAATTGCCTTCCGGTTCAACTCGTTTATTGGTCTGGCGCTGGCCGAGCGGCTGGCCGGGCCACCAGGCCTGCTGGTGATCGCATTGATCATCGGCATCAGTGTGCCGCTGATGAACATCGGTGCCGTGTGGCCCATGGCGCGCCACGCCGAACGCGGTTTTTTAGGTGAGTTGGTGCGCAATCCGCTGATCATTGGCACCGCCAGCGGATTGGCGGCCAACCTGGCTGGTTTTTCCATCCCAGCCTGGGCCGAGCCTACCGTGACCCGCATTGGTGGCGCATCCTTGGCACTCGGCTTGATGGCTGCAGGTGCCGGCATGCAATTGGGCGCGCTGAACCATGCCAAGTTGTTGGGGCTGGCGGTGCTGCTGATTCGTCATTTGTTGATGCCGCTGTGGGCGCTGGCCCTGTGCATGATGTTCAACCTGAATCAGGTACAGGCCACCATCTTGCTGATGTTCTCGGCCCTGCCGACAGCGTCGAGTTGTTATGTTCTGGCGGCGCGCATGGGCTATGACGGACCCTATGTGGCCGCTCTGGTGACCGTGTCCACCCTGCTCGGCATGCTGAGCTTGCCTTTGGCACTCGGGGTTTTGAGGGCGTTTGTTTAGTCAATGGTTGAATAAACCTACTTTCTCCGCATTAGCCATCTCATCTTGCCGCGTTCGAATCAGCGGTGATGAACTGCGCGCGGCAATCGCCAGGGGCGGCCACCTCATACTGGGGTACCAGAAATCGGTGACCACCCCTGGCGATTACCACGCGAGGTGGTGATGTGCGTAGGTTTTGAGGTCAAATACAAGTGCATGTCAGTATTATGATCCGCACCACGTCCAGCGCAGTGGCTGGCTTTGGGGGCTGACGATTTCTGGTACTCCAGTATGAGGAAGCCGCCAAAGCCAGCCGCTGCGCGGGTAAGGCGAACCCTAGGTCGATCGTGTTCTGACTTCAGAGGCAAGTGGATTCTGACCTGATTCAAACCC
>JAQSDS010000374.1 GCA_029946045.1 Rhodoferax sp. | reverse complement strand
ATGAATATGCTGGACGGCAGCGCACTGACGGCCTTCAGGCTGCGCACCAAAGACGGCACCGCGCTGTGGGCAGGCGGCTCGCTGCGCGCGGCAGGTTCGACACAAGCAGAGATTTTGGGTCCTAACGATGTCATCTTCACGCCACAGCGCAGCTGGAAAAACCCAGCCAGCGGCACCAGCTACCCGGTGCAGTGGTCGGTGCAGATCAAGCGCGCCGGGTCAGGCCAGACGGCACCCGTGCTTGCGCGCTACACCGTCAAGGCCGTCATCGACAACCAGGAGCTCGACAGCCGCCAGTCCACCGGCGCCATCTATTGGGAAGGCTTGAGCGAACTGCTGGACAGCAGCAACACGGTGGTTGGGCGGGGATATTTAGAGATGACGGGGTATGCCAGCCCCTTGCGGCTGTAGTCATTGTGACTGGCTGCCGTGTGAACTGGTACCGGCAGATCGTGGACAAGCTTTCCACCCGCACCGCCCACGACTCAAGGCGCATTCTTTGCAAGTACTTCAGCGGCCCGCGTCTGCCACCCCTTGCCTGATGCACGCCAGCGATTGAGCGCAATGAGATGATGAAGTGCCATCCTCATACCGAAGGACTGAGCACCATAATCAACCCATGCCCGTAAGCAAGCACATCGTGTGTTCTGAATCATGACCAAACCATCCCCCCAAACCGGCAACCCCAAATCGCTCTCCGGCTTGTTGCCCTTCCTGCAACCCTACCGTGGCCGCATTGGCCTGGCGTTGCTGTTTCTGGTGCTGGCGGCCATGGCCACACTGGCTTTTCCGCTGGCGCTGCGCAGCCTGATTGACGGCGGCCTGGTGCAGACCGACCGGGGCGCGCAGGTGATGGCTTTGCGCGAACATTTTGTGGCGCTGTTTGCAGTGGCGGTAGCGCTCGGGCTGTTTTCGGCGGCGCGCTTTTACATGGTGAGCTGGCTCGGGGAACGCATCACTGCCGATGTGCGCAATGCTGTTTATGGCCATGTGCTGCAACAGAGCCCGGCGTTTTTCGAAACCACACAAACCGGCGAGGTGCTGTCACGCTTGTCAGCGGACACCACGCTGGTGCAAACCGTGGTGGGCTCGTCGCTGAGCATGGGGCTGCGCAATCTTGTGATGGGTGTCGGCGCCTTGGCTATCCTGGTCTGGACCAATCCGATGGTGATGGTGCAGGTGCTAGGCGTGCTGGTGTTGATCGTGTTACCAGCGGCCTGGTTTGGCCGGCGGGTGCGCAAGCTCTCACGCGCCAGCCAGGACCGGGCCGCCGACGCCAGCGCCATTGCCGCCGAAGTGCTCAACGCCATTCCCGTGGTGCAAAGTTACACAGCGGAAGGACGCGAGGCCACGCGCTTCAACCAGGCGACGGACAACGCGTTCGCGGTGGCGGTGCGCCGCTCGCGGGCACGCTCGGTGCTGGTGGCATTCATCATCATTGCCACCTCGGCGGCGTTGTTGTGGGGTCTGTACCAGGGCACACAGGCGGTGATGGCCGGACGCATCAGTGCCGGGCATTTGGGCCAGACGGTGCTGTATGTGATCATTCTGGCCAGCGCCTTTGCCATTCTGGGCGAGGTCTATGGCGACCTGTTGCGCGCGGCCGGTGCCACCGAGCGGCTGATGGAATTGCTGGCCAGCCGCTCGCCCATTGAGTCACCGGCTCATCCGCTACCCGCCCCCGTGCCGTTGGCTGGCAGCGAGGTGCAGTTTGAGCACATCACGTTTCACTACCCGTCGCGGCCTTTGCAGGCGGCGCTCACCGATTTTTCCTTAGCCATCGCAGCGGGCCAGACCGTGGCGCTGGTGGGGCCCAGCGGCGCCGGCAAAAGCACGGTGTTTCAGCTGCTGCTGCGCTTTTACGACCCGGTCACAGGGCAGGTACTCAAGGACGGCGTGCCGACGCGTGGCATGGCGCTTTCCGACCTGCGCCAAGGCATTGGCATCGTGCCACAAGACGCGGTCATTTTTTCCAGCAGCGCGCTGGAGAACATTCGTTACGGCAAACCCGATGCCAGCGACGCCGAGGTCAAGGCTGCGGCGCAAGCGGCTTTTGCCGACGAGTTCATCAGCGCCCTGCCCCAGGGCTACGACACTTTTTTAGGCGAGCGCGGCGTGCGCCTGAGTGGTGGCCAGCGCCAGCGTATTGCCATTGCCCGCGCCATGCTGAAAAACCCGCCACTGTTGCTGCTCGACGAAGCCACCAGCGCACTCGACGCCGAGAGTGAGCGCATGGTGCAGGCTGCGCTGGAGTCTGCCATGCGCGGGCGCACCACCCTGGTGATTGCGCACCGGCTGGCGACCGTGGTCAAAGCCGACCGCATTGTGGTGCTGGACCAGGGCCGGGTGGTCGAACAGGGCACCCATGCCGAACTGCTGGCCACCGGCGGGCTTTACGCCGGACTGGCAGCATTGCAGTTCAACAACGAGTAAACCTTGCGGGTCAGACCACTCACACAGTGATGTGCTCTGACCCCAACTAACTTGAAACATTGCGGGTCAGACCACTCACACAGTGACGTGCTCTGACCCCAACTAAACTGATGACTTTGCGGGTCAGACCACTCACACAGTGATGTGCTCTGACCCCAACTAACTTGAAAC
>JAQSDS010000373.1 GCA_029946045.1 Rhodoferax sp. | reverse complement strand
GGATGGTCATCGTAGTGCTCTCCGCTTCGCGCCCTGGACGACGGAAGCTATTATTTTTGTTGTTAACCATTGCCGGGCAAATACAGCTGCGCAGCCATGGTGGACGGCTTGATTACACCAGCTTGGAAAACCCCGGACAAACGCACAGAGGACGGCAACCCGATACTTTTTTTACCGTCCCCGGGACACAGCCTGGCGATCAAAAAAGTATCAGTGCCAAGCAATCCCCGAGCTAGCAAGCGCCAGGCAGGAAGGCGTATGTTGCCTGCATACGAACAACAAATAACAAAGAAAGAGACCTGCCATGCCTGATAGCCGAGCCGCGCTGTTTGAACAGCGCCCCGCCGAACTGGAGGTCATTCTTCCCGAGCCCGATCATTGTTTTCGCTGGTATGAACACGACTACCCCTACTCCCTGGCTCGCTGGAATCACCACCCGGAATTCGAAATCCACCTGATCCGCCAAGGCAGCGGCAAGCTGGTTGCGGGCGATTACATCGGCGCATTCGGTGCCGGACATGTGGCGCTGATCGGCCCTGATCTGCCCCATGACTGGATAGGCGATCTGGCACCCGGCGAGTTCCTGGCAGGACGCGATGTGGTTCTGCAATTCGACGGTGCCGCGATTCTGGCCTTGCGTGAAACGATGCCCGAACTGGGCGAGCTTCAGCACCTGTTTGAACGTGCACGCCGGGGCCTGGAGTTCTGCGGCGCAACGGCTGTGCAGGCCGCACATCTGCTGGAAGACATTGGCCCCGCTCAGGGGCTCGAACGCCTGATTCTGTTTCTGCAACTGATCAATGCACTGATGAAAGCGCCCTCCCAAGACGTCCATGTGCTCGCCAGCGCTTACTACGCGCCATCCCTGGATGCCCAAAGCTCCGAGCGCATCCACAAGGCCTTTGACTACTTGTTGACCGAGCTCACAGGCGACATTCGCCTATCGGTGATTGCCCAGCGCCTGAACATGAGCGAGCCCGGTTTTTCGCGCTTCTTCAAGCGAGTCACCGGCCACGGTTTCATCGACCTGATGCGCAAGCTCAGGGTTCAGCGTGCCTGCCGGCTACTGTTGCAAACCGAGATGTCAGTGGCGGGCATCTGTTTTGAAGTGGGCTATGAAAACCTGTCCAACTTCAATCGGCACTTCCGTATCGAAATGGACCAGACCCCGAGTGAATACCGTCGCGGTTCGGCGATGACCCTGTTCAATCGCAACGGTCCCCACGCCTCCCTGCCGTTCACCAAAGCCCATTGAATGAGCGATGCGAGCCAGTCGGTTCAACCTGGACTCGCTTCCATTGCGCTCAAACCGCCGGCTGATGACTGGTCACACAGTGAATCCCTCCGCCACCCGCCGCGACGGCGTCGATATTGAGCTGTACCACCTCCCGGTCCGGGTACAGCTGCGACAACAGTTCAAAGGCCTTCGTATCCGCCGCTTTGTCACCAAACTCGGGCGCAATGACCGCGCCATTCACCAGAAAGTAGTTGATGTATCCGGCAGCAAAGTCCGGGTTGTTGCGGGTGAACTGACTTTTGCGCGGATTGAGCGGTGGCGACAAGGTATGCACCTGCAGCTTGCGGCCATCCGCATCGGTGGCGTTTTTAAGGATGTCCAGGTGCGCCAATGTCACGTTCCGGTCGTATGAATCGGGGTCGTTGTCGAGGTTGGCGACCACCACGCCCGGCTTGACGAAACGCGCATAGAAATCGACATGGGCGTCAGTGATGTCCTTGCCCTTGATGCCCGGCAACCAGATGATTTTACGCAACCCCAAACGGTCTTTCAGTTCCTGCTCGACCTCGGCTTTGGTCCAGTCGGGGTTGCGGTTGCGGTTGATCCAGCTGCTTTCGGTCATGATCCCCGTGCCGTGGCCATCCACTTCGATACCGCCGCCCTCGCCCACCAGTTCGCTGCGCAGATAACGTGCCTGCGTAGTCTCGGCCACCAAAGCGGCCACTTGCGCATCCTCGTCATGCTGCTGTTTGTTGCCCCAGCCGTTGAAGTTGAAATCAACGGCGCCGAGTCCGCCTTCGCCATCGATGACAAAATTGGCGCTGATATCGCGCATCCAGATGTCGTCAAGCTCAGTGGTGACGTAGGTGATATTGGCCGTGCCGCACTGTCGTTCGGCCAGACGCCGCTCGCCCTGGCGGCAGAACACGGTGACCGGCTCATAGCGGGCGATGGTGCGGGCAATCAGGCCCATGGTCGCTTGCACTTCGGGCGTGAAATCCTCCCAGATGGCGCTCTGTGCGCCGAACGCGATGAAGGCCCGTTCGTGTCGGTCGCCCTCGTCCGGCATGCGCCAACGACCTTGTGTCGCTGCGTGCACGGGCGCAAAGCTGAAGCCGAGGGAAGCTGCGGCGCCGAGACCGGCAATCACCGACACCTGCTTGATGAAATCCCGACGTGTCGGCATGTGTTGATCCTTGTCTGAAGCACTCATTTCGCTGTCGCCGTCTTGAATTTGGTCCAGGTGCGCATCCGCGCCCGCATGTCGGATTGGGGAATGTCCTTGCCCGGAATCAGCCGCGCATAGGTGGCCTCATCGAGGTAAATATCCGGGTTGTTGCGCATCGTCGCATCGACGTCCGGGCGGGCCTTGGC